>JBBITI010000001.1:0-2744 GCA_037440885.1 Dehalococcoidales bacterium
CGCCCCTCGTGGTCGCCTTTTTTATATTTTGTTTCTTAAGGTTTATCTCCAGGCATCGATGCTGAAAGCAGTTCCGTGACCACCGCTGAAACGCTCGCTGGCGGTTTCCTCGCCATCGGCGACGATGATGCAGTAATCCCAGGGACTTTCGCCACCGGCGGGTACCAGATAATCGTCAGGCAATTCTTTCCAGCGTTTCCCGGAAGTCTTTTCGCGCGAGGTCCAGCCGTTGGTCGTCCAGTCCGGCATGCCTCGCATGCGATACCGGGATACCGGCTCAAAGCTCTTCTTCCAGATATACTCATAAATGGATTCCTTGGTCTTGAACCCGAAGTTGTACATATCCATTGCCATCGAAGGAACCAGGACCAGCGTGAAGCCGCCTTCCATGGTCCGCCAGACGCCATCGGTCACGAAATCGAAGTAGTTATGGGGACCGGGCTTGCCTTTAACATCCAGGAAACGGGCAATCGCACCATGCCCGCTTTTTTGCAGAGAGCGGTAAACACCGGGCGCGTGCTGCTGGCCAATATTCCAGTTCCCCGGGCGACAGGGCATGATAATACTTTCATCCTTACGGAAACCGAGTTCTTCATTCAGGCCTTTCCAGCCCGGCGGCAACCCTTCAGCATACTCTGCAAGAATAAAGCCGCCGTTCGAGACAGGATCGCCGTAGGTCATAATCGTCGAGACCGATTCTTTATACCCGCCAAGATTGCGCCAGAGGAGACTGCCGACACGGCCGATCGTTTTGTTAGGGGGATTGCCGGGACTGAAGCGGCCGTAGCTGACATTCATCCCGATTTCCTTGTAAATGGGGCCGCTGACGAGGTAAGCTCCGCCGTTACCGCGACCGTCACCGGTGCCGCCACCCGATTCAGCAATTGCCAGGACAACCGGGAAGTATTCCGGTTTGCAGCCAGCCATGACGGCATTCACCGCGACCTGTTCGATGGTGGCAAGCCGACCCATGGGCATATAACGGACTTCGTCCCCTTTTTTACGGGAGTAACCGGGATTGACTTCGCCAATCCCGCGTACCTGGATATCCCGCTGGAGGCGGATGATTTCATCCGGTTTATGGCTTGTTCCCTTGAGCATGCGAGCGACCCGTTCTTCAGTGGGGATAGTGACCGGAAGACCATCGGTGTATCTGGCAAAGGGGGCATTCAATATGCCGGGGATATTTTCCGTCTGGTTATAGAATTCCTCCGCTTCCTCAAGAGTGCCTTCGAATAAAATACGCGGCTCTTCAGGTGCCCACCGGCCTTGTTTTTTTTCTTCGTCCGTCAAGGGACGAACGAGAGCGCCCATAAGCGAACCGAGAAAGCGGTCGACATACTGAGGGCCAGCCATGGTGCGGTGGGCTTCAACAAATCTCATCCGGGGGACGCCGTACAATACAGCGTCGTGGCGCACTTTACCACTTTCTTCAGTAAGATCGATAAGTACTGTCGGAATACCAGCGGCTTCGAGGTCAGACAGATAAGGCAACTGCCTGTTAACGGCGCCGTGTCACCAGCAGACCCCGAGGATCACGGCATCGGTGGTTTTCATCTCTTCATCGGTCAGCTCAAGAGGAGCGATACCGTAAGTCTTGTTGACCGTCCAGTTAACCTGAGGATAATCGCTTTTCAGCCGTTTTTCCAGAGGAATAGTGATGTCCGGTTCACCACAGATGCTAAGATGGATAGTCTTGCCGTCGAATTTATCCAGTCGTTCGGCTAGCGGCAGTTGTTCGACCGGTTCCTGGATACCGACGGGGTTCAGGCATTTGTATCGTTCAGCCATAATTCACACCTCCACGAATTGGTGCCCAAAGTGTAAAGCTACTGGTTTGTTTTGTCAAAATTCCAGCAGAGGTTGTCCGGAGTAATATTTTTTGGAATATATCAACCTTGACTTTTTTGCCATATGCAGGTATAGTAGAATGAAAATTGAATAGCGAATACGACTGGGCGCTCCCGCAAGACGGGGGCATAATTTGGAAAGCAAGTCCGGTGTAATTCCGACACAGTCCCGCCTGCTGTAAAGTCAGAACGCCAGCCCAGGAAGTTCCATCTGCCTCCGCGGAGAAGGGGG
This sequence comes from Dehalococcoidales bacterium, assembly GCA_037440885.1. Taxonomy (GTDB): domain Bacteria; phylum Chloroflexota; class Dehalococcoidia; order Dehalococcoidales; family UBA2162; genus JBBITI01. The sequence goes on from JBBITI010000001.1 coordinate 2,083, forward strand.
TCGGGTTTATTAGTTTCTTCTAGTAAATCCCCCTGTTCTGTCGAGCAGGGGGATTTCTGTTTCGCAAGAAAGAGGAGGAACTAGTGAACCGGTACCTTAAGCTGTGCATGACTCTTTTCCTGGCCGCGGTGATACTTTTTACTCCGGGCTGTGCCCGAAAACCTGCGGTCACCACAAACACAACGATCGAGGTCACGGACCAGTTGAGCCGGACGGTGATACTCGAAAAAAATCCGCAAAGAATAATTTCGTTATCGCCGGCGAACACTGAAATACTGTATGCCCTGGGACTGGCTGACCGGATCGTGGGTGTGACCGATTACTGCAATTATCCGCCCGAGGCGAAACAAAAGGAAAGCATCGGCGGATTTTCCACTCCGAATCTGGAGAAAGTAGTATCTCTGGCACCAGACCTGATAGTTGCCGCTCCGATACACATGAAACAGGTGCTCCCGCAACTGGAAACAAAGGGGTTGAAAGCGATTGCAATCGCACCGCGCACCCTCGATGATGTAATGGCCGCAGTGACAATTATCGGGAAAGTCACCGGCACCGAAAACCGAGCCGCCGACCTGGTCTCCCAGATGCGCAAGAGGATCAAGGCAGTTACGGGTAAAACAGAGGGGCTATCGGCGGACAAGAGACCGAAGGTATTGTTTGTC
>JBBITI010000001.1:2754-4361 GCA_037440885.1 Dehalococcoidales bacterium
ACGATCCGTTCATGGCATCCGGGACAAAAACATTTCACGATGAATTGATCACGAAAGCGGGTGGGGTAAATGCCGTCGGGAACCTGGAGAATTATGCGACGATCAATCTTGAGGTGGTGGTGGATACCAATCCGACGGTGATCATCGCGGGGGTGGGGATGGGCCAGGGAATGGACGCACCTTTTGAATTTGTGAAGAACGAGACGCGCTTGCGGGACATCGATGCGCGTAAAAACGACCGTATTTTTAAGATAAACAGTGATCTTTCCGATCGCGCCGGACCTCGAATTATCGATGCCCTGGAGCAATTTGCCCGGATGATTCACCCGGAATTATTCAAGTAAGCAGATGTGGTTGTGAAAAAACCGGTAAGAAGTAGTACGTTACTTCTTACCGGTTGCCTTATCCGGACCAAACCGCCAAAACACATCGCATCCCGGGGCAATGTCATTACCACGGGAATTTATTACTTGTACTCCGATGACCGGCAGATACTATACCGGATAAAAGGTAGATCATTACCGGCAAGCTACGAAACAGGAGACTGGCAATGGGAGCAAACCGACCGGGTACGGTCGCCGCGAAGGGGTTGGTGATTGTAAATACCGGCAACGGCAAAGGGAAAACGACGGCGGCACTGGGATCGATGCTGCGCGCCTGGGGCAATGACATGAAAGTGGTCATGCTCCAGTTCTTGAAGAGCGCGGATAAAGAATCCGGGGAACATCGAGCAACAAGGCGGATCGGAATCGAAATCGTCCAGTGCGGAGCAGGCTTCGTTTTCGACCCGGCGTCGCAAAACCTGCATCGTACGCTGGCGGAGTCGCAATGGTGCGAAGCACAACGCAGGATACATTCGGACAAGTACGACGTAGTGGTGCTGGACGAATTGACCTTCCCGTTGCAATTCGGCTGGATACCGGTGACAGAAGTAATAGGCATACTGAAACGACGTCCGGAAAGGCTTCATGTTATCATTACCGGGCGGGGGGCGCCCAAGCAACTGATCGATTTTGCCGATACGGTAGTAGACATCATAAATATCAAGCATCACTATTACCAGGGAGTCGAACCGCAGCCGGGGATTGAAAGGTAATAGACGCCACCGGATTCTGTCATAGTAGACATTCAAGCTTGACGACCTTTTTCCAGCGAAGATATAATGAAACAAAGTCTGTTTTCCAACCATTCCCCAAGAGGAGTCAATTATGGCTAACCAGATTGGTAAAAGATATACCTGTACAAAATGCGGGGCAGAGATGATCGTAACCAAAGGCGGTGCGGGAGCGATAGCACATTGCGGTCAGCCGATGGAACAGAAGAAGTAGCAATCCCCGGAGGAGTCTTTTTATGGCCACTGAATTAGGTAAAAGATATCGCTGCAAGGAATGCGGTACCGAGGCACTTTGTGTGAAGGCGGGAACCGGTACCCCGAATTGCTGCAACCAGGAAATGGAACTGGTGCAACCCAAACCTGTACCCTCATCCGACTAGACCTGCCGGTTTGTGCAGCGGCTTGCTGGATTTCGTGTTAACAAGCGACGTGTTCCGTCTCCGCTTGAGGCTCACCGCAAGTCTGCATTGATCAGTGCTATCCCTATTTCGTA
>JBBITI010000002.1:0-2679 GCA_037440885.1 Dehalococcoidales bacterium
ACGTCATTTAGCCGCTCTTGGTGAGCTTGTCGAATCCAGAGCGACGGGCTCAGGGTGACCCTTCGACAGGCTCAGGATGAGCGGGGAGAGACTACGGGTTCGGTACAACCCTTCGACAAGCTCAGGGTGAGCGGGGGAGAGATGAACGGAGAGGACAGGTACCAAAGCCATTACGAAGGGAACTGCAGGGTTCAGAGGAAATAATACGCTCGTATGTTCTGATTGTCAAGAGTATTTCTGTCACCACTTTTGCTGCAGCAGATGCGGGGCATTTTATAAGGGAAACAGATATAAACAGAAGGGGACGGGCATACGCTCGTCCCCTTTAAATGTCAGATGAAAAAATATCTTTAGCGCCAGACGTCGATGCTGTAAGCGGCATCGGAACCCATCATCATCCGGCCACCGCCGAACAAGGCCTGTTCCTCACCGGCACCGGTGACGATGACACAGCATTCGAAGGGATCATTCATGGCCGGAACCATGTAGTCATCCGGCAATTCCTTCCAACGTTTGCCGGAGGTCTTTTCGATGGCGTTCCAGGCGTTGGTGCGCATATCCGGCCAGGAGTGGGTGTAGTACTGGGCCTTGGTCATGAAGCTCTTCTTGAAAAGCCATTCGTAGATGGATTCCTTGGTCTTGAAACCGGCTTCATACAAATGACGCGCCATTTGAGGGAGCATCATGATGGTCATGCCGCCTTCATTACCCGCCCAGAAACCGGGGACCTCATATTCGATCCAGTTTTTGGAACCGGGGACGCCCTTGACACCAAGGCGTCGGGCAATACCGCCGTGCCCGGACTTCTGGAACGCGCGGTAACCACCGGGAGAAAAGGAGGTCGCCCGCCACATGGAACCGCCGATACCGACGAGACAGCTTTCGTTTTTCTTGAAGTCATATTCTTCCCGGAGTGTCTTCCAACCTGGAGGCAGGGCATTGTCGTTTTCCGAGAACATATTACCGACCGGACCACCCCAGACGCCGCAGTTATTGACGGAGGGGATCTGCCCGCCGAGGTTACGCCACATCAGGTCGGCGGCGCGGCCAAGGGGACGGTTGGACGGGCTACCGGGACCGAGGATATTGACATCGAAGTTCATGCCGACTTCCCTGGCGATGGGACCGCTGACGATATAACCGCCGCCGCCGCGGCCGTCACCGCAACCGCCACCGGATTCCGCCATGGCAAGGAGAATCGGCAGATGATCCGGTTTACAACCAGCCATAACACCGATGGTAGCGATCTTTTCCACGCTGGCATAACGCTTCATGGGGAGGAAGGCGACCCGGTCGCCTTTAATACCGCTGCGGCCCATCTGGACCTGGCGGTCACCCTGACGGTGATTAGCCTGGAAGGTAAGGATTTCATCGGGTTTATGACTGGTACCTTTCAGCATAGCGGCGACCCGCTCTTCGGTGGGGAGGACGATGGGCAAGCCATCGGTGTACTTACAGATGGGGGCATTCTGGAGGGTGGGGATAATCTCGCTCTGCGAGAAAAATTCCTGGCCTTCTTCGAGAGTGCCTTCGAAAATAATCCGCTTATTATCACTATCCTGAAAGACACCGCGTGATTTTTCTGTTTCCGTTAGTGGCCGTAGCAGGGCATCCATCAAGGGACGGATAATGCGGTCGACGTCCTGGGGGCCGGGGAGAGTGCGCGAAACATGGATGGTGCGGATATTGGGAACGCCGGCCAACCTGGCAGCCTGCCGGAAGCATTCTTCCTGGTCGGAATAAATAATCAAGACCATGGGAATGCCAGCTTTTTCGACGGCAGCTAACTGGGGCAACTGCTCCCAGATAGCGCCATGTCACCAGACGACACCGCGAATACAGGCATCAGCTACTTTCAGCTCTTCTTCGGAAAGCGCGCTGCTGCCGGCGATCGTCAGATGAGCAGCAGCCATTCTGATCTGCCAGTCAACCTGAGGATAATCGACCGGCAGGCGCCGGGTCAAAGGAATCAGGATATCCTGCTCCCCACCAGCGCCGAGGCTGAAGAATATTTTCTTGCCATCCAACTTGTCCAGTCTTTTCGAAATGGGAATTTGCTCAACCGGATCACTAAAACCAACAGGGTTCAAAAATTTATACTTTTTAGCCGGCATAGGTACTCCTTTCCGAATATTTTGGGTTCGGGATGACCGATAACGCCATCCGCCTGTGTATTATACTCACCCGGATGAATTATTTCAGGGTGATTTGCGCTGAAGTATGGCATATATTGATAACTGTGTCAATATAGATATTGTTAGAGCAGCCCATAAAAAAGAGCCCTGACAAAGGCCAGGGCTCTTATAACACGAACAACAGCAATTAACGCCAGAGGTCGATGCTATAGGCCTGATCGAAACCACCACCCCGGCCGGTAGTCCAGAGAGATACTTCCTCGCCGCCGCCGGTGACCACGATCATGCAGGAGAAAGGATCGGGCATTGCCGGAACCAGATAGTCATCCGGTAATTCTTTCCAGCGCTTACCCGAAGTTTTTTCGATACCGTTCCAGGCGTTGGTATTGACATCGGGCCAGGAGTGGGTGCGGTACTGCGCGACCGTCATGAAACTCTTGCGGTACATCCATTCGTAGAAGGATTCCTTGGTCTTAAACCCTGCTTCATACAGGTGCCGCGCCATTTCCGGCAACATGAAGAAGGTATAGCCGGTTTCATTTCC
>JBBITI010000002.1:2689-3968 GCA_037440885.1 Dehalococcoidales bacterium
GTACCTGATATTCAACCCAGTTTTTCGGGCCGGGCTGCCCCTTGACACCGAGGCGGCGGGCAATGCCGCCGTGCCCGGACTTCTGGAAGGCGCGGTAGCCGCCCGGAGAGAACATGGTCTGGCTGAGATCGGGGCTGAATCCTTTGCCCATGCGGAGGACTACCAGGCAGCTTTCGTTTTTCTTGAAATCGTATTCTTCATTAAGACCTTTCCAACCCGGCGGCAGAGCTTCGCCATTTTCGGGGACGACGTTATACACCGGATGCCCCCAGACGCCGCAGTTGGTGACCGCCGGGATGTTACCACCGAGGTTACGGAACATGAGGTCGGCGGCTCTCCCCAGAGCCCGGTTGACGCTGCCCGGCCCCATGACATTGACATTGTAGTTCATGCCGATTTCACGGCCGATGGGACCACTGAGCATAAAAAAGTCGCCAGCCCGACCGTCACCGCAACCGCCGCCGGCTTCCGCCATGGCAAGGAGAACCGGCATATGTTCCGGCCGGCAGCCGGCCATCACCCCGATGGTGGCGATCTTTTCGACAGTCGCTCGCCTTTTAAGCGGCACGAACCGGCACGGGTCGCCTTTCTTACCGCTGCGCCCCATCTGCAACTGGCGGGGATCGAAGGTATGATCAGCCTGAAAAGTGAGGATTTCATCAGGCTTATGGCTGGTCCCTTGCAACATGGCGGCAACCCGCTCCTCGGTAGGTATAACAACGGGCAGTCCGTCGGTGTATTTATAATAAATGGCGTTTTCTAACGCCGGGATCCTTTCGATCTGAGAGTAAAATTCCTGGGCGGCTTCAAGAGTCCCTTCAAAGATAATCCTCTGGTTGGGATCTTCGACTCTACCCCCCTCTTTTTCCTTTGCGGTGAGCGGTTGCACCAGGGCATCCATCAGTGAACCGATAAAACGGTCAACATCTTCAGGACCGGGCAGTGTCCGCGAGACATGAACGGTGCGCATCCGGGGGACACCGGCGAGGCGGGCAGATTGACGGAAACATTCTTCCTGGTCGCCGTAAATCAGGAGCACCATAGGGATACCGGCTTTCTCCACCGCGGCTAACTGGGGCAACTGCTCCCAGATAGCGCCGTGTCACCACACGACGCCGCGGATACAGGCGTCAGCGACCTTCATGTCTTCCTCGGACAAGGCACTGCTACCGGCAATGGTACGGTGCTCGGCAGCAGTACGGATCTGCCAGTTAACCCGGGGATAATCGCTCTGCAACCGTTTCGTCAGCGGGATGATAATGTCCTGTTCGCCGCCGGC
>JBBITI010000003.1:0-970 GCA_037440885.1 Dehalococcoidales bacterium
ATTTTCGAATCAAGAAAGAAAAGGGGGCAGGAATCACCCACCCCCTTATGTTGAGTTTTCGAGAAAATACTAACGATATACACCGTATTCGTGAGTGTAATCGATCATAGCTTTCAGATTCTCCGGTTTGACTTCATCAGTAGAACTTCTGGGCGACAGAATGAAGCCGCCGTCTTTACCGACCGTATCGATCAATTTTTTGCAATAGTCCTTGACATCCTGCACCGAACCAGTTTGCAGCAGGGAAGAGGGGACATTACCCTGAATACACATGTGGCCTTTTAGTATTTCCTTCGCCCGCTGAATATCGGTCGTATCCAGTCTGGCGAGCATCTTGCCCTTCGGGAAATCAAGCAGATATTCCAACTTGGCAGTGAAATTTCCCTCGAAGAAAATACAGGGAGTACCGCCCCTGGCAATAAGCGAGGTGACCAGTTTCTTGAAGGTCGGCCAGTAGAAGCGATCGAACTGAGCTTTGGACATAAAATCATCTGAACCACGAGTCACCGTCATAAAAAGCCGGATGTTGCCGAATTCGTTTGGTGGCGGCAGAGGCCGGTCCAGAGCAAGTTGTAATAATTTATCGCAAGTTGAAACGACCTTATCCGGTTGGCGATACAGGTCCATCATGGTACCCCGCATACCGCGCATAGAATGAGATATCAAATCGAAGGGAGGGCCGGCGCTACCCTGAAAATACTGCGGGAAACCACAATCCAGCATCATCTGATTGAACCGGACCATCCGTTTCTGCCATTTCCGTAATTCGCGACCGGTTTTCTGGAGCACTTTCAGGGCTTTGTCGACGCCGGGATCAGTCAAAGCCAATGCTAAACCCTGGGCACCCAGTCCTCCCCCAACGCCAGACAATTTCGGCAGGTTTGCCCAGCCAGCCAGATCATCGCTGGAACGGGAGATCATGGTGCGGAACATGAAATCCGAGGGGTCCGAGAGATAAGCATCATAATCC
>JBBITI010000003.1:989-3563 GCA_037440885.1 Dehalococcoidales bacterium
GCTTTCGGTCTCAATAGACTGGTGACCTTTATAGGGATCAACACCGTGTCCAGGCCAGCGCAGCGATTTGGGATTAAGAATTTCCAGAGCTTTGCCCGGAGTAAATCCCTGGTGATAGATCAAGTCGGCATGATAATCGATAAGGGTCTTCCGGTAAGCGGCCAACCACGCCTCGAAATCATAATACGCCGCCGAAGAAGGGATACCAGCGTATTTAGCAGGGAAATAGCCCATGCCACAAATGATCGGAACCCTGTCAGTGGGCTTCAGGTGGATAGCATCGGTAACTCTCTTTTCCTTTTCGACGATCAATTGTCGGGCCGTTTTACCCTGCTCGAGCTGTAAAGCCATTCGGTTTCTCCTTTTTATTGAACTTGCGCTAATTCAGGCGCGATTTTGCGGCACATTATAACACAACGCGGCTGAATTTGCGCTGTCAATTAAATCACGGGGTTAGTATCGCACTCCCAAAAACACTGAAAAGTATTACTACCTTAAGGAAGCACCATGCAGTGAGTTCATATGATATGATAAGTATTGTTTCAAGATAAATAAACTTGACAAACTTTTCAGGAATCTCTATCCTGATTCACTTACACAAATTCTATTCGCCAGCGAAAGGAGAATGGAAATGGTTAAAATATTTGATGAAATCTCAAGAACCTTTGAAGAATATTTACTGATCCCAAATCTAACCACTCAAAATTGCATACCCAGTCAAATCAATTTGACTACACCGGTAGCGAAAAACAAGAAAAAGAGAGCCAGTACAACGAATATTAATATTCCAATCGTATCTGCTGCGATGCAGGCAGTATCCAACCACACGCTGGCAATCGAACTGGCGCGATGCGGCGGGTTATCATTCATTTACTGTTCACAAACTATCGATCAACAAGTCGATATGGTTAAAAAAGTAAAGTCATTCAAAGCCGGTTTTGTAACCAGTGATTCCAATTTAAAGCCAGACAATACTCTGGCCGACCTTTTACAACTTAAAGAAAAAACCGGACATTCCACCATAGCTATCACCGCTGACGGCCAACCTAACGGGAAATTACTAGGAATTATTACATCCAAAGATTATCGAGTTAGCCGTGATTCTCCGGAAAAAAAAGTGGCAGATTTTATGACCCCGTTTAGCCGGCTGGTCTACGGAAAATCAGGGATAACTTTGACAGAAGCAAATGACATTCTCTGGAAGGCGAAGATAGATTGTCTCCCGGTTATCGATGAGCAGCAAAACCTGGCTTATCTGGTATTCCGGAAGGATTATACCGAACACAAAGAAAACGAGAATGAACTACTCGACCCCGAAAAGAGGCTGATGGTCGGGGCAGCAATCAATACCAAAGACTATACCGATAGAGTACCGGCATTAGTCGATGCCGGAGCGGATATCCTTTGCATCGATTCCTCGCACGGGTATACCGAATGGCAGAGTGATACGCTCCGCTTCATCCGCAAAAAATACGGGGACACGGTTAAAGTAGGAGCAGGTAATATTGTCGATACTGAAGCTTTTGTCTACCTGGTAAAAGCAGGCGCTGACTTCGTCAAGGTCGGGATCGGCGGCGGTTCGATTTGCATTACGAGGGAACAGCGAGCTATCGGCCGCGGACAGGCAAGCGCCCTTCTCGAAGTCGCCAGAACGAGAGACCAGTACTTCAGCGAAACCGGTATTTATGTTCCAATCTGTTCTGACGGTGGGATGAACCACGATCACCAGATCTCACTGGCCATGGCAATGGGCGCTGACTTCACGATGTTAGGAAGATACTTCGCCCGGTTTGATGAGAGTCCATCGAAAAAGGTGACAGAAGGAAATCACTATCTGAAAGAATACTGGGGGGAGGGAACCAACCGGGCTCAAAACTGGCAACGATACGATCTGGGCGATGGCAGTAAAGCATTGATATTCGAAGAAGGCGTAGACGGATATGTTCCCTATGCCGGCAAGCTAAAAGACAATCTCGAGATAACCCTGGCAAAAATCAGAGCAACGATGAGTGCCTGCGGTGCCGCGACGATCAAAGAGTTCCAAAATAAAGCGAGACTGACGATAGTTTCATCCCGAACGATCGAAGAAGGCGCTGTTCACGACATCATAACCAAAGAGATCGGACCGGATAGAAGATAAAGATATATACAGAGGGATTATTTCATGATAGGATAATATACACTACGGAGAGAGAACCGGCAGGAGAATCATCAAGGTAAGGGACTTCTCCGGGGGTGATATTGTGACTATCATGGAAACCAATACCCGGATTAAAGAAATCTTACTAAAACGAGCTAAAGCACGAGGCTCTTCTCTCAAGTGGAACGCGAATACACTGATTCTCGCTTACACGATACTGGCAACAACGATTTTGTTGGCACTACGGGCGGTAAACACGGCAATCATCGCGGTTGTAGCGGTACTTGGCCTGGCAGTGATCTGGATATACAGTTACCAGCAAGCAAAAATAATGGAACGCCAGTATTTAAAAGACGAGCTCCGGATTTATTCTGAGTTACTGGAGCATCAAGCGCAATTACAACGCGATGCAGATTTAAATAAAGACCCAGCCG
>JBBITI010000004.1:0-3553 GCA_037440885.1 Dehalococcoidales bacterium
CCAGGGTATCGATATCAATGCCGGCAGCAGCCACCTGCTGCATAACTTTCTTTCTCCTTTCTGGAACCGCCGGACAGATGCCTACGGCGGCAGCCGGGAAAACCGGGCGCGTTTCCTTTGCGATATCGTGCGGGAAATAAAAAAACGCAACGGCGGCGACTTCCCGGTATCGGTCTGCATCAACAGTATCGAAGTCGGGCGAGTCGTGGGCATTCCGGACGAGAAATGTATCACTCCGGCAGACAGCATGGAGACAGCCAGGTTGCTGAAGCAAGCAGGCGCTGCGGCGATACATATAAGGTCGCACTGGCTCGGACGCCATACCTCTTCTTTTTTGACCGAATCCTTGTTCTATCCGGAAGCGCCGATCGATCCGGATTTGATCCCGGAGCCTTATGATGCCAGACGCCGCGGCGCAGGTGCCAATCTAAGAATGGCGGGCCGTTTCAAGAAAGAGTTGAAAATTCCGGTGATGACTGTCGGCCGTCTCGGTCCGGAGCTCGGCGAGGAGGCGCTCCGCGCCGGGAATGCCGATTTTATCGGGATGACACGGCGCCTGCTGGCTGATCCGGAACTCCCGAATAAAATAGCCTCCAACCGGCTGGATGAGATAGCCCCGTGTACGGCTTGTACCACATGTATCGACGCCGGGCATATCAAACGGTGCCGGATTAATGCCGCCCTGGGAACCGACGATCTCTGGGCGCATCCCAAAGCCACCAAGGTTAAAAAGGTGATGGTGGTGGGTGGCGGTCCGGCGGGTTTGGAAGCGGCTCGGGTGGCAGCGATCAAGGGTCATGATGTCACCCTTTGTGAAAAAGCGCCGGTACTGGGCGGATCATTACCGCTGGCTGCGTTAATCAAGGGTCTGGATATCGAGGATATCCCGGCTATCGTGCGCTATCTTAAAGGGCAGATCACCAAATTGGGTGTTAAAATTCAAGTGAACAGGGAGGTCGACGAATCCCGGATAAAAGATTTTAAACCGGATGTAGTGATCTGGGCTGCCGGGGGCGTTCCGGTATTACCACCAATTCCCGGGATAGAAAGTAAAAAAGTGATGAAAGCAGCCGACCTTTACCGGCAGGCAAAACCATTTTTGAGAGTCTTTACACCGGGAATTCTACATCGGATCACCAAAATCTGGATGCAGGTCGGCAGGAAGGTAATAGTGATCGGCGGAGCGATTCAGGGTTGTGAACTGGCAGAGTTTTTGACTAAAAGAGGCCGTAAAGTGACTATCGTCGATAACGGTGAAATCAACGGCCAGGGTATGATCCATCACCTGCAGCAACAACTTTTTGTCTGGTTCGAGAAAAAAGGCGTGGTTTTGAAACCGGGCGTGAAATATGTAGAGATTAACAATGATGGTCTGGTAGTGGTTGATAAAAATGGACAGACGCAGACAATTATCGCCGATACGATAATACCGGCGCTGCCTTTGTCAGCCAACTCATCATTGTTAGAAAATTTAAAGGGGGTTGTTTCTGAAGTATATGCCGTTGGCGATTGTCGTCAACCTCAATTGATTGTCGATGCCATTGCTGATGGTGCGCGAACGGCACATTCTATCTAGCAATTTTGGTAGCATCGCGGAGATGAATACCGTCGAAATTGAGCATGACAACGAATTACCATGACAAGGAGGAATTTGTGGAATATCAGAGCATTATCTATCAACCCGGAAAAGTGACCCGGATAATACTGAATCGACCCCAGTACCTGAATGCCATCAGCCATCCGATGTACGGAGAAATCGAGGACGCTTTTGACCGATTTGTAGCTGACCCGGAATGCAAAGTAGCAGTTCTGTCCGGTGCCGGTTCCTGTTTCTCCGGTGGTCATGATGCCATCGGCCTGACCCCGGAATCGGCTCCGATGCTGGCTGACCGGAGGACACCGGAACAGCTTATGAAAGATTACGGGTCTGAAACCGAGGTCTGGCGTCACTATAACAAGCAGCATGGTTACTTTTTAAATGATCTGCATATTCACAAACTGCACCGGATTCCCAAACCTACCATTGCCATGGTCCACGGCTATTGTATCTGGGGGGCTTATTTCCTGGCCGGAGTCATGGATGTGATTTTTGCCTCGGAGGATGCCTTGTTCCTGGCTGAGGTGGGACAATGTGATCCGGGGACCTGGGACTGGGGTATCAGGAAGATGCTGGAAGTAATGTATGAACACCGTTTTCTGACCGCTCGCGAATGTTATGAGATGCACATGGTAAGCCGGGTATATCCCGATTACGAGACACTGGAAAGAGAAACGTTAGCCTATGCTAACCGGGTTGTGGAAAATGAGCGGTTGACTTTTACTGCTCTCGAATACATTAAAAAAGCGGTGTATCACACCCGGGATCTCCAGGGGTATACCCTGGCCTGCGAGGATAATCTGACAATTGCCCCGCCCGGACGCCGGCCCCCCGGTGAAAGCCGGCATGGGGAGCGAGCCGAAGGCCGGGGTATGGCGCGCACGCCCCGGGCCCTGCACAACTTGAAGCTGAAACTGGAATCTGAAGGCAAGCCGGTGCCTAAACTGGTGGCTGAAGCCCTCGCCAGGGCGGCTTCGCGCGACGACCGGGCCGTCTGGCAGAAAGCCTTGCACCAGGAATGGCGGGATAAAACCCGGATCGCCAAGGCAGAAGAACTAGACAGGCAGATGCGGGAGAACGAACAAGCAAAGTGAAACAAGGTAGCGGATGGACTCGTTTTACAACGGATTGCGACTTGTTTACTGAAACGGGGGGTGCGAAGCAACCCCCCGTTTCTCTTGAGATAAGCGTATTATTCGATGCCGAGCTCGGCCAGTTTGGCTTTGGTGGGCACTCCTTTGTCATCCCAACCCATGAAATAGTAATAATACTCGCGGCCTTTGTCCATCTTTTCTTTATCGAAACCTTTACTGCCGGCCAGAGCGCCATCGGTCTTCGGGCCGTAGAACCTCTTGGACAAGACGTCATCGGTATCGGTGAAGCCTTCACGGATATTGAACAGGCGCATGAGGGTAAGCACCCGTTCGCCGATCCTCATTAATTCCATAATTCCTGTGTTCCATCCGGTGACTGCTTTGAGTAATTCTACCGTGCCATCGTTGTTCGGCGAGGCAAAAAGGCAGGTAGTCAGGCAGTCCCTGACTGCTCCCAGGCTGTGGGTAATCTTGTAGACGGACATCCGGGCCGGACCGTAATCATCCGGAACCGGCGCAAGGATCCCCATCGGATGGAATTGCTCCAGACCGAAAGGAGAGGTCCCACCACCGATACTGAAGCAGTGATCGGCGCCGTGCGGGTTCAGCGTGTAGCCGATCCCCAGTCCGGGGAGTTGTTTGGCTCTCGGGTCGTGCATGCCCGGTTCGAGTCCCTTGGAGTGCAGGGCAAACTCATGCGAACCTTTGCCTATTTTCTCGGCAAGCCGTCTGGTGCCTTCGGCAAGCAATGCGCCGAAACCTTCGCGTTTCGCTATCAACTCGATTGCCTGGAGCATGGCATCGGCGTTGCCGAATTTGAGTTCGATGCCGCCGGTGTCTTTTCGGGTGATCAGCCCTTTCT
>JBBITI010000005.1:0-3532 GCA_037440885.1 Dehalococcoidales bacterium
CGTTTTGTCTTTATTGCTGCCAGGCAGGTCGTTCCGCTGCCGCAAAAGGGATCAAGGACAATATCTTCTTGGTAGGTATAAAGCTGGATCAGGCGATACGGTAATTCGATTGGGAATGGAGCTGGATGACCGACCCGTCGGGCTGAATCAGATGGGAAAGTCCAGATGCTTTTGGTGAATTCCAGAAATTCCTCCTTCGTAATCGTAGGAGGGGATGGCGATACACCTGTGCCGTTATTTCGCTCTCGCTTGAAATTACTTTTTGAAAATACCAGTATGTACTCATGGATATCACGCAGCACCGGGTTAGCCGCAGAACACCAGCTACCCCATGCAGTAGATGAACCGGAACTGGAGGCTTTATTCCAGATTATTTCTCCCCGCATCAGGTAACCGATGTTAAGCATATCCTGGATGATATAACTATGCAGGGGTATATACGGTTTACGGCCTAAGTTGGCTAAATTGATGCAGGCTCTCCCTCCGATCACCAGTTTGCGGTACGCTTCACTGAAGACGTTTCTTAACAATTGGCGGTATTCGTCGAGAGTAAGGTCCTGGTCATATTCTTTGGCAGCGTTATAAGGCGGTGAAGTTACCATCAAATGAACGCTGGCATCCGGGATCTCTTCCATTGTTTCGCTAGACTTGCAATATATTCGATCTAATGAGGCCGTGAGTAAAGTTGGATTGGTATTGTTTGTAGTTGCCCGGCTGTCCTGTTTGTGATACAGCCGTTGATTATAAAAAACCGAAGAATCATGGCTGTGGCGTCCGCGACTACCAAAAGCGCTGGTCCTTGTGTGCTTAGTAACCTTTTGTTTCTTTTCTAATTTCACTTGCTCATTTTATCATCTCTATTTGTTTGCGGAAACAGCCTGTCTTAAAAAGCTGCATCTTTGACACCTTGTTGAGATGCAGTATAGAATCAAGCAATTTCATGTTGGGAGGTATCTTGTGCCACGGTTGCTCTCCATATTGTTGGTTGTATACGGGATTATCCTGGCTTTGTCCGGTCTTGCCGAAGTTTTCATGTCTAAATATGTAGTCGACTTGATAGAACCCGGTACTATGAACAACAGTCTGCGGATCACTGCCGGCCTTTTTGGCGCAGTACTGATATCAGTTGGTGTCTGGTTGGTAGCGGCAGCCCGCGATCCGTACAAACATCTAAGCTTCGTGAAATTAGCTATCACCGTATGTGCCCTGAATATTGTCATCGCGATTTACTTGATCGCCCGGGATTACGCCGGTTTTGGAGGCTTTGTTTTGACTTACATTGTAGTTGACCTTGTCTTTCTAATTGCTTTTTTACTTGCCTATCCATGGCGTGTATCTCGTTAATCAAGCCTGTGATAAAGTAGAAAAATCTGCGGCAGAGTAGATATGTCTAAGGAGGGTAAAGATTAAAGTAGCAGTCGGCGCCGACCATCGCGGCATCAAGCCAAAAGAATTTGCAAAAAAGGTATTGACCGAAACCGGCCATACTGTCAATGATGCTGGAACGTATTCTGAAGACTCGGTAGATTATCCGGACGTTGCTTTTAAGGTCGGTCAAGCAGTTGCTTCCGGTGAATGTGATGTCGGTATCTTGATCTGCGATACTGGCATCGGTATGTGTATCGCCGCCAATAAGATCAGGGGTATTCGCGCTGCTCTCTGTTACGATACCTTTTGTGCCAGCCGGTCTCGCCAGCATAATAATGCCAACATCTTGTGTCTGAGTGGGCGGGAAGAAGAAAAAAAGATGCGCGACATCATTCTAATCTTCTTGAATACTGTTTTCGAAGGGGGGCGTCACCAGAGGAGAGTGGAAAAAATTAGTGCTATTGAAGATGGTCAAAAGAGAGAGAGTTGACACATTGCGGATAATTATGATAGTCTAAGAAGACAATGAGATTAACTTTTACTCTGGTGCTTGTTATCAGTACATAGCCGGAATAGTGGGTCAGTTCTGAAGGAAGCCGTCCCACAGGACGGCTTTTTTAGTATATATGGCATGAACAATAACCAGGCGGTGACGGACCGTTATGGGTTTGGCAACAGGAACTATTAGCCGAGAGCAAGGGTATCCATCGTGATGTGGAATCTGAAAGAAGCTGGAGGCAAAGTCCTGTCTCGATGAACCAAAACACCTGAGGTAGTAAAGTCCCGAGAGGGCTTACCTACATAAAGTAGGGATGGAATTTCAAGGTTAAGCGGGTGTGTCTAGTTAGCTTCGGCGGAAAACAGAAAGGGCATTCATTAAGCAATGAATGCCCCAGTTGGTAAGTGTATTATGAACCGTCGTATACCGAACGATACGTACGGTGGTGTGGCAGGACCGGGGCTTATCACCCCATCCTACCCGATTTATACTTAGCTCGAGGAGGAAAAATGAGAAGCGACGCTGTGAAAAAAGGTCTTGAACGCGCCCCGCATAGATCATTGCTTTTTGCTCTTGGTTGCGATGTTACTGACCTGGAAAAGCCTTTCATTGGAGTGGTCAACAGTTTTACTGAAATCGTACCGGGTCATATTCATCTTAATACGATCGCAGAAGAAGTGAAAGCAGGTATCAGGGCTGCCGGCGGTGTTCCTTTCGAATTGAATACTATCGCTGTCTGTGACGGTATTGCCATGGGACATGAAGGTATGAAATTCAGTTTACCCAGCCGGGAACTGATCGCCGATTCTGTGGAAACCATGGTTCAGGCACACGCTTTTGATGGGCTGGTTTTTATTCCAAACTGCGATAAAGTGGTCCCCGGTATGCTGATGGCGGCTGTTCGTCTTAATCTGCCATCGGTTTTTGTCAGTGGTGGCCCGATGTTGGTCGGCCATTTACCGACAGCGGATGGTTTTTTGGCGGTTGATGTTAACTCGATTTTTGAGGCGGTTGGGAGGGTTACCGCCGGGAAAATGACCGATGCTGAATTAAGGCGACTGGAAGAAGTAGCTTGTCCGGGTTGCGGTAGTTGTGCCGGGATGTTCACTGCTAATACTATGAATTGCTTGACTGAAGCTTTAGGTTTGGGCTTACCCGGGAACGGGACTATTCCGGCAGTTGAAGCAAGACGCCGGAGACTCGCCCGGCGTACCGGAGAAAGAATTCTGGATCTCCTGGTTAAAAATATCAGGGCACGAGATATCGTGACTGAGGACTCTGTGTATAATGCCTTTGTCGTCGATATGGCTTTGGGTGGGAGTACTAATTCGGTATTACACATGGCAGCCATCGCGAATGAAGCCGGTATTAAATTTCCCCTCACCGCTATCAACGAAGTTTCTAAAGTAACCCCGCAAATTTGTAAGTTGAGTCCGGCAGGGCAGCATCGCATTGAAAATCTCGATCGAGCCGGAGGTATTCAAGCGGTAATGAAAGAATTGCAGTCTTACCTGAAGATTAAGACATTAACGGCTACCGGCTTTACTGTAGAAGAAAACATACAAAATGCAGCCGTTGTTGATCGCGATGTAATCCGGACTATTGATAACGCTTATTCGCCTACCGGCAGTCTGGCGATCCTGTTCGGTAATCTGGCTCCGGAAG
>JBBITI010000006.1:0-3378 GCA_037440885.1 Dehalococcoidales bacterium
CTGGAAATCAATGAAGAGTCGAGCAACATTTCCCAGGGACAGAAGCAGTTACTTACGATCGCCCGGGCTTTCCTGGCTAATCCGAAAATGCTGATACTGGATGAAGCGACCAGTTCGGTCGACACGCGTACCGAGGTGTTGATCCAGAAAGCGATGGCGGATCTGATGAAAGGGCGCACCAGCTTTATTATTGCGCACCGGTTATCGACGATACGGGACGCTGACCTGATACTGGTGATGAAAGATGGGGATATCGTGGAACAAGGCAGCCATAGCGAACTACTGGTGGCAAAGGGATTTTATGCGTCTCTTTACCAGAGCCAGTTCGAAGGCCGCGTTGAAGAGTCGTTGGTACCGGCGAAGAGAATTGCCTCTTTTCCTCCCGGAATGCCGCCATTGCGAGGAATATAACGATCAATCATCAGACGCAGAATAATAGAGCGGGTCAGTGACTTTGACCCGCTCTATTATAATAGTGTCACAAAGGGATAAATTGCAATCAAAAAAAACCCGGATAAGAAGACAATAATACGCGTACAATATTTGACATAAACTACATCCAGCCATAGAATTGGGCTGAATTTTACACGGTTTGCCAGAAGAGGAGGGTTAGTAATGAAGAATGAAGCATGGACTGGAGACAATTTCAGGAAGCGTTTGAAGGTTTTGAAAGACGAGATTGAGAAGAAGCATGGGAAGACTACCGAACAACTGCTGGCGGAACGGGAAAAGCGGATGAATGATGCAATCGAATTAAGGATACCGGACCGCGTCCCGGTCAGCATACAGACAGGGGTTTTTTCGGCAATGTATGCCGGTATCCCGCTATCGGCGATGTATTATGACCATACGGCTTATAAAGAAGCCTGTTTGAGAACGATATTGGATTTCGAACCGGACACCGGGGCGAGCATGATGCTGGTAAGTTCCGGGCATGTGCTCGAGACCCTCGACGTGAAACATCAGCGCTGGCCAGGATATAATTTGCCGCCTGATACACCGTACCAGTTTGTCGAAGGCGAATATATGAAGGCGGAAGAATACGATCTTTTCTTAAATGATCCATCTGATTTTATTTTCCGTTATTATTTGCCGCGCATTTACGGTGCACTTGGTCCAGTTGCCAAGTTGCCGCCTTTTCGCGAATTCATCGGTGGTATGGGTTTCACCGGTCTGCTTTCGGTTCTACTGACTCCGGAGTTTAAAGAATTGGGGAAAAAGCTGGTGAAAGTTGCCCGGGAACAACAGCGCATTGCCAAGGAAGGAGCAGTCTTTTCCGAAGCTATGATCAACCTGGGTTACCCATCACAATACGGCAGCCGGATCTTCGGCGGGGGAATTGGTTCTGCGCCTTTCGATGCGATTTCGGATAATTTGCGCGGCATGCGTGGGGCGATGATCGACATGTACCGCTGCCCGGACAAACTGCTTGCCGCTTGCGATAAGATTTTTGAATGGCAGCGTAGCAGGGTAGTTCCGGCGTCGCCTGATGCAAAAGGATACCGGCCACGGGCCGGGATGCCACTGCACCGCGGTTCGCAGGGTTTTATGTCCCGCGAGCAGTTCGAGAAATATTACTGGCCTACTTTGAAGAAGGCCATCATGACCAATGTGGACTCGGGATATATTTCAGCACCTTTCTGGGAAGGAATCTGGGATGACCGTTTGGAGTATCTGCTGGAATTACCGAAAGGAAAGGTAGTCTTTTTCTGTGAACTTACCGATATCAAACGGGCGAAAGAAGTGCTGGGCGGTCATATGTGTATCCAGGGCGGAGTACCCCCGACAATTTTACAAACCGGTTCTTCTCAGGATGTGGAAGACCTCTGTAAAAAACTGATAAAGACGATAGGTAAAAACGGGGGTTTCATTCTAAGCGCCGGCAGTGCCATTGACTACGCGAAACCGGAAAATATCAAGGCAATGGTCGATTCGGTCAAGAAATACGGTTGGTACTAGTAACTGGTTTTTCTGACAAGGGCAGCTTTACGGAGGCTGCCCTTGTTATACGGGGACATCACTGCATCAACGATAATTATGAAGCCCCGATAAACCATGCTCATGATTTTCATTAGCTGTTTTGCTTTATCGGTAGTAACCATATAAGATCGTTTAGAATAAACTCAGGGCATCTACCGGTTTCTACCAGCAGCCGAAGACCCTAGTCAGGGGAAATTTATGGCCGACGAGAAGGATTCGATATCCAAAGACAGGATTACAATAATTTTACACAGCGGTTCTTATGACAGGGTCAGTAATGCTCTTTCACTGGCGATCGTGGGATTGTCAATGGGGATGGAAGTATACGTACTACTAACCTATGAAGTGATAAGCCGCTTCATGAAGGGCCATCTTGAGGATGGCGATAAAACCGATCCAGAATTACTGAAAATGATGCAGAAAGGTATCCGGGAAGGAAAATTCCATACAATAGAAGAAAAGCTAGAGATTGCACATGAAATGGGTCTTAAATTGTATGCCTGCAATACAGCGATGGAGACAATCGGTATTAGTCTGAATAACCTGACACCACAGGTTAGCGATACCATGGGACTGACTACTTTTTTAACACTCGCACGCAGGGCGGCAGTAAACTGGTATATCTAGCACGATTCAATAGATTACCATAGACCCGGGAACAAGGTTTTACGATTCAAGGGGTACTCCGGGAAGTGTTCTTTATACCATTTCTGATGTGAGCGTGCCCTCGGGACCAGATTAGCAGCGGTCCAAACTGCGAAGGCCAATCCGGGCAGCGACCAGGTGGCAATAGCCCAACCCAACCAGATCATGATTTCACCACAGTAGTTAGGGCATGAAATCCAGCGATACATACCGCCGTAGGGGATTTTATATGCGGTAGTGCCGGCCGGTCTTAGATTCCGGAGTGTAAGATCAGCCTGACGATTGATAAAGAAGCCGAAAGCAAAAAGGGCACCACCGATCAGAAAATGCAGTCCGGATAACCAGGAGTCACTATATCCACCGGAAAGACTGAAGAGATAACGGCTGTTCAAATAGGCATTCATGGTATTAAAGAGTAAGCCCATAGCAACAACGGCCACGGTGATACGCCGGGTACTGCTACGCGTGGTGAAGGGAAAAATAAATGCCCGGTGCATGTAATGGATTTCCCACATGGCGAGAAAAACAAGAGCGGTCAACGACCGATTATATGGACCGATTGCCCAGAAATAGAGGAAAATCAATGCGGAAGCTGATTCCATGATAACCCAGCCAAGCCGGTCATTGATAGTAATTCCCCAGCCGGACCGGCTATGCCTTCCATAAGGAGCGTTAATGAAAAACAGGGTAACAAAAACTACCCCTGCCATGGTAAAGGCAGCGGTTATTAACCACTGGTATATTGTAGATTCG
>JBBITI010000007.1:0-3369 GCA_037440885.1 Dehalococcoidales bacterium
AATGCTGGATGGCTTCTTTCAAGCTGAGAACCTTGGGTTGGCCATCAACGAGAGCAAGCATGTTAACGAAGAAGGCGGATTCCATGGCTGTGTGCTTGAAAAGGTTGTTGAGAACCATCTGGGGCTGGGCTTCGCGGCGCAAGTCGATGACGACGCGCATTCCCTGGCGGTCTGACTCATCGCGGACTTCACTAATACCCATGATCTTCTTTTCCGCGCCCAGTTCAGCGATTCGTTCGACCAGGGCTGCCTTGTTGGTCTGGTATGGTAGCTCGCTGATAATGATCTGGCGGCGGCCACCTTCAGTCGCGTCCTCGATCATGGCCCTCGCCCGGACAACGATACGGCCGTGACCGGTAGCATAAGCGGATTTGATACCATCGGTTCCCTGTATAATGCCACCAGTCGGAAAATCGGGCCCGCGTACGAACTTACCGAGATCGTCAACCGTCGCCTCGGGATTATCAATCAGGTGAATCAGGGCTTCGCAGACCTCGCTGAGATTATGCGGCGGAATGTTGGTTGCCATACCGACAGCGATACCAGCACTGCCGTTGACCAAGAGGTTGGGCAGCCGGGTAGGCAAAACCGATGGCTCCACCAGGCTATTATCGAAATTGGGGGTGAAATCAACCGTATCACTATCGATGTTGAGTAACATTTGGTCGGCAATCTCGGAAAGACGAGCTTCAGTATAACGCATCGCCGCCGGAGGATCGTTATCAACACTGCCGAAGTTACCCTGGCCGTCTACCAGAGGATAACGCATGGAAAAATCCTGTGCCAGGCGTACCATAGCTTCGTAGACCGGGCTATCGCCGTGGGGGTGGAATTTACCCATGACATCACCGACGATGCGGGCGCTTTTCTTATACGCGGTATTGTAACGAATGCCCATGTCGTTCATGGCATAGAGAATACGCCGCTGCACGGGTTTCAATCCGTCACGTACATCAGGCAGAGCACGGGAGACAATAACACTCATAGCGTAGTCCAGATAGGAACTACGCATCTCTGATTCAATAGTAACTGGCCGTTTTTTTCCTACTACCATAATTAATAAATCCTGATTCGCTTCTAATTCTCAATCGATAAAACCAAGCGCCGCGGTTATATTTGGAGAGACTGTTTGAAAATACTATTTTCAGGCAGTCTCTTACGGCATGCTACTCTTCGCTTTCCTCGTCCGAATCGTCAACCTGTTCTTCAATAAATACTTCAGATTCTTCGCCCTCTTCACCACCGACGATTGTGTAACCGGACTCACCCGGGAGTGACTCCTCATATTCCAGTTCCCGCCGGATCATACGATCGCCGACCGGTGTCCAGTGTACAGGCTCCGTATCGCGAGAAGGAAATGATAAACGCCCGGCTTGGGAAGGATCCTGGTAAGTTTCGCGTATGATAATACTGACATTCCCGTCCGCGGTAGCACTAACGACCGCAGCATTGTACCGGTTACCACCTTCCATCAACTTAACCAGTCGCTGGCCGTTACGCAAATCCACCTGGCCGATGTACTCTCCGTTACTATTATCCACCATCAGGTTAACACCTGCAATTCGCAGATTCAGGCTGGCACCGGTAACCAGTTTTCCCACAACCTCGGGTTTGGCCAGTGAG
This sequence comes from Dehalococcoidales bacterium, assembly GCA_037440885.1. Taxonomy (GTDB): domain Bacteria; phylum Chloroflexota; class Dehalococcoidia; order Dehalococcoidales; family UBA2162; genus JBBITI01. The sequence continues at coordinate 1,624 of JBBITI010000007.1, forward strand.
ACCAGATTGACCACGCCAGCTTTTCCGACTTCCTTAATAAACTGCTGGGGTTCTACTTTCTGGACTCGGGTCTCCCCGGGTCCAGTTTTTTCGTGTAACAAAGCAAGGCGATTAAGATTCTTCTGGGCAATGTTATTATACGGATCAAGCTTGATCGACTTTTCATAGGCTTCCCGGGCGAGGGCGTATTCTCCTAGTTCCATATATGCCCGGCCAAGCCGGTTATAGGCATCGATATCGTCAGGAAAATTTCCCAGCAGCGCTTTGTTGGCAGCGACGACTTCCTGCCACCGCCCTTCCATCGCAAGGGCGATCGCCTGTTTGGTTACCTGGCGCCGGATTCGGGACAGTTCTTCCTCACGATAAGCCATCAATATCCAGCCTTCAATTTATTGAAGTAAAACTCGAATAGTATTTTGATTGCGCAGTCTACACTATCAATTGCCATATTGTCTACTTGAATTTATACAACTCGACATTATTTTACGATTTTATTAATTCATGATGAAAACCCGCAGCCAAGCGACTCGTAATGGCAAGTTATGAAACGAATACAACTTCAGGTTAATTCATATTCCGCTGAACGTAAAAAACGCTTCCGAGGTAGAACCAACTTCCCCACCAGTATCATCACCGCGAATACTACAACTTGTTAGCAAAAGAATCCGGTTTAAACCGATAATTCCCCCTACTAGTCGTTCGTTTCCAGCTCAAAAGCTTTATGCAGGGCGGCAACCGCATCTTTAACCCGGGCTCCGTCAATGATACATGTTATTCTAATTTCGGATGTGGAAATAAGCTGTATGTTAATGCCTCTATCGCTCAACACTTTGAACATACGGGCGGCGTAGCCGGGAGTGTTTTGCATGCCGGTGCCGATGATACTCACCTTACCTAAAGTCGTATCGCTAAGACATTCTCTGGCGCCGATGGTAGACGCGATAGGTTCGACAACCTTCATCGCCTTCACCAAATCGCCCCTAGCGACTGTAAAAGTAAGGTCTGTAATGTTCTTGATACTGGCATTCTGGACAATAGTATCGACACTAATGTTTGCCTGAGCGAGGGGTTCAAAAATTGATGCAGCGATACCCGGGCGATCCGGGACTCCGACGATCATGATCTTAGCTACATCCATATCGTGCGCTATACTTCTAACTTTGTTACTCTTTTCCAATGTAACTTCTCCATGAATAAGCGTACCGGGGTTGTCATTGAAGCTGGACCGGACCCTGATTGGCACATCATACAACGCACCCAATTCGATGGCACGCGCATGCATGACCTTATTGCCATAGGTGGCAACTTCCAGCATTTCATCATAACTGATATCTTTCAAACTACGGGCTTCCGGAACGATACGGGGATCGGCAGAATAAATACCATCGACATCAGTATACCGTTCACAGACATCGGCTTTCAGACTGGCGGCGATCGCGACAAGCGTAGTGTCCGAACCACCACGGCCAAGGGTGGTCACATCCATATCGCTGGTGATCCCCTGAAAACCGGCAACAATCACGATCTTCCCGCTGTCGAGTTCTCGCTTCAAACGAGCCGGTTCCATACCGACAATCCGAGCCTGGCTGTAATTGGCATCGGTCTGAATACCAGCCTGAGCACCACTCAGGCTGATCGCTTCATGCCCCATGTGACGGAGAGCTAATGCAAGCAAGCTACTGGAAACCAGTTCCCCAGTTGATACAAGGGCATCAAGCTCCCGCTCACTGGGATTATCACAGACCT
>JBBITI010000008.1:0-3303 GCA_037440885.1 Dehalococcoidales bacterium
GAGCGTTAATGAAAAACAGGGTAACAAAAACTACCCCTGCCATGGTAAAGGCAGTAATTATTAACCACTGGTATATTGTAGATTCGTTCATATTTTCGGATCTGTAACCCGGACCGGCGATGTTCCGGTTGGAAGATAGTTGAGTATTCCGATTTCACGGAACCATTCCAACGTATCCCTGATCGATTCCTCAAGGGGGCGGGGATGATAACCCAGTTCCCGGGTAGCTTTCTCGTGACTAACCCGGGGGCTAGTCTTAATTGTCTTGACAGCAAAGCTGGTATAAAGCGGTCTCCGCTGTCGTATTCGATCATAAAGAGTGACAAACGGAGCACCGAACTCGGCCAGCCATAGCGGGCAGAAAAAAGAGGGGGTAGAGACACCCGAAAATTTACTGACGATATCAGCGATCTCGGAAAAAGAAGACCATCGTCCGGCAAGAAGAAAACTAGAACCAACCGGTGCGGTACGCGCGGCGCTGACAGCCCCATCTACTACGTCGCGTACATCGACCCAGTCGAAACCGCCCTGCACCAGCCCGGGTAATCTACCCTTCGCCAGCAAGAGAAGGACTTCGCCAAAAAAAGAAGGTTGAAAATCGTACGGCCCCAGAACAGCGGTGGGCCGAATAATAATCGCATTTAATCCCCGGTCGATTCCTTTTCGGACCTCAATTTCTCCCAGAGCCTTCGACATCCCGTAAGGCGGCCGGTCAGGAATCTCCATCAAGCGACATGATTCGTTAATGATCTCATCGTGATTCACCGGGGCAAGGGCATGGATGGAACTGAAATGGACTAACCTATGGACACCGGTTTTCAGACAGGCGTCGATAACATTCCGGGTTCCGTTGATATTGACCGGAACCATTTGCTGCCGTTTCGATGTAGTTAAAGAAAGGCAAGCGGCGAGGTGATATACAGTATGGATGCCTTCGAAAGCCTGATAAAGGGATTCAAGACGACATACGTCTCCGGCAACGGTATCAATACCGAGTTTATCGAGAGGTTGGCGGTTAAGGTGCACGAGGGCGCGAACACGTTCGCCACGGTATTTCAGAAGACGTACCAGGTTACTGCCGATATGGCCGGTTGCCCCGGTTACCAGTACTGTCATAAGTCACACATGGTATCACATTCTTTTCCAGATATCTAGAGTTACTAGGTAAAAAGAATATCTTGACAAGGTTTTAGTGAGGGTTGTATTTTAAAAAAAAGAGTATGAAAAACATGCACAAAAGAATAGCGGTAATAGGGAAGAGTCTTCTGGCTACAGCGATTCTACTGGTTGCTTTTATACCGACAGCCTGTACTACCAAACAATCGACAACGACACCTTTTTCGACGGTTGGTATGATTACGCAAAGTAAAAATATCGCCAGCGGGACATTCATCGTCGGGGGAGGTGGATACCGGGATATTGTTTTTAATGTCGATGCACTCAGCATGTACAAAGTACAACTGACCGGTTATTTCCATGTAACCGGGGGGGCGCAAAACGACATAGAGGCTTTTATTATAGACGATACGGTCTACAGTAGCTGGAGCCAGGGAAGATCAGTCACTCCGCTTTATAATACCGGAAGGAAAACTTATGCCGAAATTAAGTTCGATATGCCGGCTTCATCGCGCAGATACCATCTGGTCTTCAATAACGTATTTTCCGGTTCAGTGAAGACGATCCAGGCTGAAATAGAGATGAAATATTTTATCAAGGCCCCGACAACGACAACCGATACGACCTCCCCGGAATGAACGAAGTATCTCCATTGGCGACCATCAAATGCCTTTAGGCAGTCGGATATCGACGATAGATGCATTGCCGCTCTTCACCTGTTTTATTCCTTCTTGAAGAGAGGGCAGGACATCGGCAGGTTCGGTAACAATCTTCCCCCATCCCCCGCAAGACCGGGCGATTAACGACGAATCAACCGGGGGATCGATATCGACACCAGATTCAAAGCCAAGTTCATCGGAGATTTTAGACTCTGATAATTCTTCCACGATAGCCCGTATGGCACCGTATGACTGATTGTTGAAAATGACATAAAGGAAAGGGGCTTGATAAGCCCGGGATGACCAAAGAGCGGATACGGGACAACCCCAATAAAAACCGCCATCAGTCAATAGACTGACCACCAGTTGAGCGGGGGCGGCTATTTTCGCACCGAGCGCGGCTCCGACCGCAAAACCGATATTCCCTCCGGCACAGGCCAGTAAAGTAAAAGGACGATTGCGGTGGATTTGCTCGGTCGGCGAGGCTGCATGGGAAATCAAGTGGTTCACTATTATCGTGTCTTCATCGATGACCTGTGCGAGGCAGTAGGATAGCCAGTCGGGCGAAATCGGCTTGGCCGCGGATCTGGATAAAGCCAACTCACGGTAAGTGGTACGCTGGCGGGCGTGCGCGTCAGCCAGCAGTACAGCTCTATGTTTTATGACAGTTTGCTTATCCGCATCAATTTTACGACGGATGATTCCAGTTAAAGACGGGATTGCCTCACGGGAATCGGCTTTAACGAATATATCAGCACCGCGTCCCCATAACGGCCGTCCCTGGGTCATCGGATCGAAATCGATATGCAAGATTTTGGTTGCTGTTCCGGGAGCCCCGGGAGCAGGCACATAGGGCATATCGTAATCAATCGCTAAAACGACGTCCGCTTCATTCAAAGCGGTATTGGTGCCGCGGCTGCCGCCCATATGTTCAATACCAGCGCAAAGGGAGTGATGGGTAGGAATATTCATACGGGTCAATCCGGAGAGCACCGGGACGGCGAGGGTTTCGGCAAGGTCAACCAATGCCGGTATATTTTCCGGATAACGTCCGGTTGATCCGGCGACTATGAGGGGGTTTGATGCATTTATCATCATGTCGGCTATGATCTCCAGTTGTCGGGGATCGGCTTTGGGGAAAGCCGGGTTCATGATGGTCGGTCGGCGAATGGCTGACCGGGCCATTTTTTTATTAAAAGTTTCTCGCTGATAAGTGATGAAAACGGGGCCGCGTGGTTCAGCCATGGCGACATCAAAGGCGTGCTGGATGATTTCATGGAAATCATCTTTGGGACCAATAAGCACGTCCCATTTTACATGGTTCCGGAACATCATGCCCTGGTCATAAGGTTCATTTTTCCAATTGACACGGGAAGGTGCGGCTGCCAGTCCGGCCATAATAACTACGGGAGTGCGTCCCCATTGGGCATTGTGTACCTGCCCTCCCAATTGCTGGGCTCCTAACTCGCTATGAACCATAACGAGTTGCGGTTTACCGGAAACCATATAATGCCCGATAGCTGCAGCC
>JBBITI010000009.1:0-3279 GCA_037440885.1 Dehalococcoidales bacterium
AACACTGGAAGATAAAAGGATTATTACACTCGACATGGCTGGCGTGGTTGCCGGTACCAAGTATCGTGGTGAATTCGAGGAAAGGTTAAAGAAAATTCTCGAAGAGATTAAATCGAGCGGCAACTGTATCCTTTTCATTGATGAATTTCATACTATCGTGGGTGCCGGCGCCGCCGAAGGCGCCGTGGATGCCGCCAGCATTCTAAAACCGTCACTGGCCAGAGGCGAAATCCGGTGTATCGGCGCTACTACCCTGGACGATTACCGGAAGCACGTGGAAAGAGATGCCGCCCTGGAGCGGCGTTTCCAGCCGGTTACTGTTGATGAACCGTCAATTGAGGATGCTATCGAAATCCTGCGCGGTATCAAGGTGAGATACGAAGAGCACCATAAGCTTGGCATCAGCGACGAAGCCCTGAAAGCTGCTGTCAAACTGGCTGCCCGCTATATCCCGGATCGTTTTCTGCCCGATAAAGCCATCGATCTTGTCGATGAAGCCTCGTCGCGTAAGCGGATCAAATACGGCAGCTTGCCTTCAGCAGTTAGAAAACTGAAAGATATTGAAGAACGGTATCGCAAAGATAAAGAGATAGCGCTGGCCGAGCAGAAATACGATCAGGCAGCCGAACTCAGGCAGAAAGAACTCAAAGCAGAAGAAGAGCGGAAGAACATTGAGAACCAGTGGCAGGCGGATAAGGAAAAAGCCAGGCCTGACGTGACCAAAGAAGATATTGCCGAAGTGGTAAGTATGTGGACCGGGGTTCCCGCCGTCCAGCTTACCGGTGATGAGACGGCTCGTTTGCTGCAGATGGAAGAAGTACTGCATAAGCGTATCGTCAGCCAGGACGAAGCTATTGAAACTATTTCGAAAGCCGTCCGCCGGGCTCGGGCGGGTCTAAAAGACCCCAAGCGCCCCATCGGTAATTTTATGTTCCTCGGACCGACCGGTGTCGGTAAGACCGAACTGGTGAAAGTGCTTGCTGGTTTCATGTTCGGGAGTGAGGATACCATGATCCGCCTTGATATGTCCGAGTATCAGGAGCGACATACAGTGTCACGCATGGTCGGCGCTCCTCCGGGGTACATCGGTTATGATGAAGGTGGCCAGCTAACTGAAGCGGTCCGCCGTAAACCATATTCGGTCGTCCTGTTGGATGAGATCGAGAAAGCTCATCCGGATGTTTTTAATATCCTGCTCCAGATTTTTGATGACGGTCATCTGACTGATTCGCGCGGGCGCCGGGTTGATTTCCGGAATACCATCATAGTGATGACCAGTAATATTGGCGCAGAGTTGATCCGCAAGCGGAGCACTATCGGCTTTGTTCTCCAGTCGGATGATACCAAGGCACAGCAGAAAAGTTACGAATCCATGCGTGATAAGCTCCTTGAAGAATTGAAGAAGCACTTCCGTCCTGAATTCCTGAACCGGATTGACGGCGTGGTGGTCTTCCATGCGCTGAACAAGGAAAATATCCGTGCTATCGTTGATTTGAACCTGGCTAGTGTTTCGAAGCAACTGGCGGAAAAAGGGATTAAACTTGAAGTAACCGAAGCGGCCAAGGATTTGCTCGGTGAGAAAGGCTATGACGAGGTATTCGGCGCCCGACCTTTGCGCCGGGTGATACAGAACATGGTTGAAGATAAGCTTTCTGACAGTTTACTGCGCGGGCATTTCCGTGAAGGCGATACCGCGGTGGTCGATCGCGAAGGCGACGATATTGTGGTACACAGTGCTTCCGCAGTTGGAGTTCTAGCTGGCAATAGTAAAGAGTAAGATAGATTAATAATGTTCTCAAGAGGGTGGATCCATCGGAAACCACCCTCTTTGTTTGTCAGAACTGTCTCTGGTGCAGTAAAATAGCGTGATATGATCGCAAATAGCCGGACTGCTTTAAGCTTGCCGAATGTTAATAATGAATAATAACCTTTATTGAGGAGCGTAAAATGGCCCAGGAAATCGTGGAAGTTCCCATCACTGGGAAAATTGTCAGTATCGACGCTAAAGTCGGAGATACTCTTCAGGAAGGCGACGTTATTTGTACGATCGAAGCTATGAAGATGGAGAATCCTATTATGGCTCCGGTCACCGGTAAGATCACTGATCTCAGAGTAAAAGTAGGCGAAGTCGTATCCAGCGGTAATGTTATCGCTGTGATCGAATACTAGTCTTAATTTTCCAATCTTTTCGTAACAAGCTGAACCACCACTGTCGGTGGAAAGGTTTGTTTTCGTTCGCTCCTCGCTTTGACCAGTCCTTGAATAACTTGGCAAAATCGGTTAAATTCAAGCTGTGAATAAAGCCGATAAATCTGTTTCTCGAACCATGTTTGTTTGCCAGCAATGCGGTAAGGAAAGCCTGCAATGGTTGGGACGTTGCCCCGGTTGCCAGCAGTGGAACACCTTTGTCGAAACCCGGGTATCGGCTCCGCACGCGATCTCCCGTTCCGGTCGCGTCGGAAAGCCGGCTAAAGAACTGACCGAAGTTGTTATCCTTGCTACAGAACGGATTGCTCTACCTCTGGAAGAATTCAACCGGGTGTTGGGAGGAGGTATTGTGCCGGGGTCGCTGGTGTTGATCGGCGGAGACCCGGGCATTGGCAAATCCACCCTGTTGCTGCAGGTATCGGCGATGATGACCGAATTACCGGGCAGAGTGGTCTATGTCTCAGGAGAAGAAACCGAACGGCAAATAAAGCTCCGTGCCAATCGACTGCGTATCAAAGGCCAAGACCTCTTCTTGCTGGCGGAGACTGATCTGAATGAAATTATCGCTCATGTTGAAGAACTGGCGCCGCGTCTGGTGGTTGTAGACTCTATCCAGTCGGTCGCTCTGCCGGAAATCGATTCGATCCCGGGCAGCATCAGCCAGGTCCGCGAATGTACCTCGCGATTAATGCGGTGGGCGAAATCCAGCGGTGTTCCTGTACTCGTTACCGGCCATGTTACCAAAGAAGGCGCAATTGCCGGTCCCAAGACTCTGGAACATATCGTCGATGTAGTACTTTATCTGGAGGGAGAACAGTTCAGCGCTCATCGCCTGTTGCGGTGCGTTAAAAATCGCTTCGGTTCAACCAACGAGATTGGTGTATTTGAGATGAAAGAACAGGGCATGGTCGAGGTTACTAATCCTTCGCGTATCTTTCTCTCACAGCGTAGTACTGATCCTATCGGTTCGATTGTTGTGCCGGTAATGGAAGGAAGCCGGCCTTTGCTGGTGGAAATCCAGGCCTTGACCAATCTCACCAGTTTCGGGCTACCCCGGCGCACTGCCAATGG
>JBBITI010000010.1:0-3182 GCA_037440885.1 Dehalococcoidales bacterium
CCAGCAATCGTGGTGTATAAATGTCCATGCGCCCGCTGGTTGTCGGCCCGGCTGAACCTATCGCCTGGCCTGGTTTCCCAGGCGTCGGCCCCATGTAATAAATGGTTTGCCCTTTCAATTCGAAGGGCAAAGGTTCGTTTTTGTCTAATGCTTCCGCAATTCTCTTGTGTGCCGCATCGCGCGCTACTAACATTGTCCCCTTCAATAGGACGTTGTCTCCCGACCTCAAATCCTGTATTGCTTCCTTGGTTAATGGTAGAGACACTGTTTTTGACATATTTGCTCCTGTCGGTTTATTAAGATATAAGTTCGCAATCGTAGCTTTCCGACTGCGGCTTTCGATATACTGCTGCAGACGGTCGCGTGTCGTTATCCATTGTCTGCCAAGTCGTATTGCCCACAATTTCCCCTTGTCCGCCTGCGTTCTCAGAGTCACAGGGGCAATTTTTGACAACTCTGATGCCGTCCTCAGGTTAATAAACTCATCTAAGCTGTGAGTAAGTAGTTGACCCGCTGGATAACGCTTGCTGGCATCCATGATTTCTATCGAGGAAAGACTGTTATCTTCGGTGTAGTTTAATATTAACCCCGGCTCCGCTTCGCCGCTGTGGTTCAAAGGAGTCCCCGGCTCCCGGAGGTAGATCGTCAGCACATCCACCTCCGGCTCGTATTCAATTTTGAGGACTCCTCTGGGTATTTCCATTGTTGGTAATATAAGCGATATCGCTTATATTATCAAGTTCCTTGAAATCATGTCCTGACTGGTTTTCCGAGTATTGGGTGTTATCTCATGAAGCGATCTGGCTGCCGGCGGTTATCGTATTTACTACCAACCTGCATTTGTTGTAGTCTATAGTCCGTGCCCGTTGTAAAAACATCATGACCTTGAGGGACGTATGAAGCCTTATATGGGCATTCTTAATGCGCTAAAGTTAAAGGAGCGAGGTTGATCATGGTGTCTCCTGGTAACGGTAATCGTGTTGAAGTCGAGATCAGGCAGATGGAGATTGATGATCTTGCCGCCGTCTATCATCTTGGTGAAGACTTGTTTACCAGCGATGAGTTTCCTATTCTCTATCGCACCTGGGACCCTTTCGAGGTTACTGAACACTTTACTACCGATCCGGAATATTGCCTTGTCGCCGAAGCTGGCGGACGGGTCGTTGGTTTTATTCTGGCGACTACCATCGAGAAGGAAGGTACCGCCTGGAAAAAATATGGTTATCTGAGTTGGATCGGTGTCCATGATGATTACCATCGGATCGGTCTCGGTCGCCGCCTCTATCGTCGTTTTGAACAGAAATTGCTTAAAAGTGGTGCCCGCATGGTCATTGCCGATACCGAAGCTGAAAATGCTAATGCCCTCGCCTTTTTTGATTCCCTCGGTTTTTCTATCTCACGCCGCCATGTCTGGTTGGGTAAAACCTTGTATCGCCGTTCTCGTAAAAAGGAACAAAATACCAACACCTCGCCTTCCTCGTCTGACCACAGCAGCGTGAACGGGATTGTTTCCTCCGGTAAGAGAAAGCTGTAAAGGAAGAACTGGATGGAAGTAAATCCGGTACGTCTCAAGATGCTGCTTCGGAATCTGCTTGATTGCTACAGCCCCTCCGGTAAGGAAGAAGAAATTCTGGAATTCGCGGCCTCTTACCTGGAGCAGCATGGCTTGGTTGTGGTCAGGCAGGCTGTCGACGAACACCGTTTCAATCTCCTGGTCTTCCCGGAAAACCCGGATCGAATCACTCTTTGTTATGTCGGGCATCTAGATACCGTTACCGCCTATGATCTCAACAGCTTTGGTTTTCGTGAACAGGATAGCCGGGTCTATGGTGTCGGGGCGGCGGATATGAAGGCCGGTTGTGCCGCTATGATGGAGGTCTTTACTGCCCTCGCCGAAAACAATGCCCTCCGCGATAATGTGGGGCTTGCTCTGGTTGTGGATGAAGAAGAAGATAACAGCGGTGCAAAGACGTTGGTCGCAGAGTATAATTTCCCCTGGGCTGTTATCGGTGAGCCTACCGGTCTGGTTCCCTGTCTCGGTCATTATGGCTATCTTGAGTTGCTTCTTCGAACGCGTGGAAAAAGGGCGCATCCTGCTGTCCCGGAACAGGGTTTGAATGCCATTACCGGTATGCTGCGGTTACTTATGTCGCTGACCGAATTCGCCGCCTCCCATCCTGGCGGCGTTGTCTATAATATTCGTGATCTCTCCGCATACCCGCTTGGTTTTGTCATTCCGGATAGCTGTGAGGTGTGGTTGGACCTGCATTCTCCCCCTGACTATCTGATCGATGTACTTAAGAGTGAGCTGGAGCGTGTCGTCAGCGACTGTATCGCCGGTACTCACCGCCTTGATGCTGAAATGCGTTTCGAAGAAGCTCACGCCGGTTATAAGATTTCCCCGGATCGACCGGTCGTCAGGACGTTGCGGCAGGTCTTCGCTGATATGTCGCTTACCTGGCAGCCCTCCGATTTTCGCAGTCATTCTGACGCCAACACTCTTTGGGGAGCGGGCGTCGATCCCATAATCCTCGGCCCCGGCCGTCTCGAGGAAGCGCATACCCCGGAAGAATTTGTTGCCTTCCCGCAGGTTGTCGCTGCCGCCGGAATCTACCTTAACCTTGCTTTATCGTTGTCTTCATCCTGATCGGTTTTTAGATTAGCCCTTTCATCAGGTTGCGTGAAATAACATAACACAGTAATTCAGATACCTGGAAATTGATCGGCGCAGCGTATGTGTTCGATCGGGATATGTCTGCTGGTCCGCCGTAGATCTGGGCTGTCTTATTCACTACCTTTGTAATTGTATTTTCTGTATGGAACTTGGCGATTGCCGCCTCGTATTTCGCATCATCGCCTTTATCCGCTTTCCATGCTGCCTGGTATACCAGCAAGCGCGTCGCCTGGATCTCGGCAGCTATTTCTGCCAGTGCCCTTCGTGTTGCTGGCTGTTCGGATATCGGTCGGATCATGTATTGCCACGTCTGCACCCGGATCAATGCTTCGTCTAGTAATCTCCTGCAAATTCCCACCGTTCGCGCCGCGCGGACGATTCTTCTGCCGGGCAACCATTTTTTCCCTGCCGAGAAAGCCTGCCCCTCGTCGCCTAATAGGTCTTCTCTCGCCACCCGGCAGTTTTTCAAATTGATAGTGATCGGTACCAATGCCTGGCGTCTCTTGTT
>JBBITI010000011.1:0-3125 GCA_037440885.1 Dehalococcoidales bacterium
TTTGTCATAAGGTCTTATTGAGAAGTCTTTTACCGGATCATCCATCTCGGCGGCAATGGAGGCAATATTGGCTGTGGTGACAAAAGCGGAGCGAGGCTTGCTTCCCACCATACCCACGATAAGCTCGTCATCCTGGATAAGCGCACTTTTATCTTTGAGAAAAGTCTCCAGAAAAAGGGCTCGTTGAATAATAGAAGGCTGGTCTTTATACAGGGAATAAGCCTTGATCTCAGCACGGATACGTTCCAGGCAGATTTCAGCCTCTTTGCGCACTCTATCCCGGGCTTTTTTTACGCGTTCGGAACGGATGGGTTTAAAGACTTCCTGCCATGTCCCCACTTCTTTAAAAGGTTTGTTGCCGCTCACAATCGTCATTACCCGCCTCCAGTGCTTCGGTCGTAACTAAATTATAGAACATCTGGGCATATTAAATTAAACCCTCGGCTATCAACGTTTCTAAAGGTCTTGCTCTTTGCACTTCCTCGACTAGTTGTTTTGGAGGATCTGGATATTTAACTGCACCTGCTTCGTGAGAGGGGAGGATTACTGTCGAAACACGCGGCGGCATTGACAGAGCACCGTTCTGATTTTTCGCCCATGCTTCAATGTCCACACAAAATTTGTCCCCTTCGATGTACTTCTTCACTACTTTCCCTTCAATGACAGTGGTATCTCCCATCATATTGAATGCTCTCTCATCCCCGCTCATTTTCCATAAAAAACCGTCGTCCCCCATCCAGTTGGTGAAAAGATTACAGAGCCAGGCCATTCGCTGATTTCCGTAATCGTAAGCTCGTTCGACCCCGATCGCCTTGGCAAATTGGTCCAGGTAATGAACCAGTTCCGGAGCATCTGCTTCACCGGTTTCCTCGATATATTCCAGGAATTTTGTATGCCTGGCTTCGTAATCAAATTCATTTTTATGGGCTTTGAGAAATGGCGAACCGGCACCCATCAACCAGACAAGTTCATCCCTCACACTTAAGGGCCCCTTGATGATCGGGCCCACTTTCTCGCCGATTGTAACGTCTTCCCAGTAACGGGAAGTGGCTCCCCGGATTACTTCGCGGTTATATATTTCAAGTATTCTCAGCCAGTCTGCCTTTGTATAGGTTTGCTTGGTCCTGTCTCTCTCTTTTCGAGCTGAACCGGCTGCACTCCGCTCGGCCCAGACAATATGGTAAAGTTCTTTGCCTATTATTTCACCACTTTCGGCGTTTATATAGACAACATCACCGTAATCGATATAGATATTACCCTGTCCGGCCATTCGACCGTGTTTGACCGCCATTTCCCGGATGATAATTACCGAAGATAATTTTGTACCTTCATATAGCGGTCTGTACCATTCCCAATCTCCCCCGGAATACCACCCATGGATACCGGTAAATCCACTGCCAGTCGCCGTCCATTGATGGGTGTGTAAAAAAGTCCCGGGTGCAATTATACGGCCGTATTTCGACCGGGCTGCATAATCAGGGTTTTTAAATAGGGGGTTTGCATCACCGATGCCATCGACGAAGTGCCGGATACCATCCCTGGTGACTTCATTGTTGAAATATATATTATAAGGGATGAATGGTTTGTTCATCCGAAAAGCCCTTCTCTTTATTAAATCGTCCGTTACCTTGCCGGATTCTTGGGATTTCTCTCTGGCGATTTTTATACGCGGATGATTTCCCCATTTTTTTTCATCGATATCTTTGATATACTCTTCAAACATTGATGTTCCCTTTCAAATATTTTCTGGGTTACCGCTAGAAGTGTTGAAAGTCCAACAATTCTGGTATATATTATCGGATAGTATATATCGGATAATACAGTTTCTCATATTATATGTTGCCCCGTAAAAATACAATAGAGTAACTTCAATATCTCAAGTTTTTTCAGGAAAGCTTTGGCGAATCAAGAAAGCCCCCTGGAGATTTACCGGGTACTCGATCTCAGCGATGAGAACGGGCAGCTTGCCGGACGGATACTGGCTGACCTGGGAGCAGATACCATAGTGGTCGAGCCTCCTGGTGGTAGTCCAAGTCGCTGCCTTGGTCCCTTTTTTCATGATATCCCCCATCCTCAGAAGAGTCTATTCTGGTTTTCGTTGAATACCAATAAACGCAGTATTACTCTCGATATCAACAAATCCCGCGGACAAGACATTCTTAAACGCCTCGTCTGTTCCGCTGATTTTCTCATTGAATCATATCCCCCGGGTTATCTTGATAAACTGGGGCTGGGGTACGATGTTCTGAGAATGATCAATCCGCGGTTGGTAATGGTATCGATCACTCCTTTTGGCCAGGACGGGCCGTGGCGCAACTATAACAGCGGTGATCTGATTGAGATGGCGTTAAGCGGACTGGTTTACCTGAGTGGTGAACCAGGGAAAGAACCCCTTAGAATACCCGTTCCGCAAGCATGCCTGCACGCCGGAGCATGGGCGGCGGCAGCTTCAACCATGGCTTGATACGGACGGCAGACCGTGGGATATGGCCAGCATATTGATGTCTCTATACTGGAATCTGTAACCTGGGCCAATTATTGTGCAGCGGAATGGTGGTCGTATGCCCGATTGAATATGAAACGCGAAGGTACCTGGCGTCAGCAAGGCTTATCCCGTATGCAATTGATTTACCGTTGTAAAGACGGATATGTGTTGTTGTTCACCATAGGTGGTACGATGGCTACGATCGGAGAGTGGAAACTGGTGGAGTGGATGGCGCAGGAAGGTAAATGTCCGGATTGGCTGAGAGGATTTGATTGGTCTAAGCTCGATGTCAGTTTTGCCACGCAGGACTTTTTCGACGATCTTTCGAACGCTCTATCCCGGTTCTTGGCCGACAAAACTAAAAATGCATTGTTTGAATGGGCATTGAAAAATGAGCTTTTTCTCGCACCGGTGAATAATATCGGCGATCTTATCAACAACCCCCAACTCCAAAGTCGGAACTTTTGGGTTTCCGTATCACACGATGAACTACAGGCTTCCCTGGTTTACCCCGGACCCTATGCCAAAATGAGTGCAACCCCGATTACGATCAGGAAAAGAGCGCCTCTAATCGGGGAACATAATCAAGAGATCTACAGTCAAGAATTACGGATTCTACCGGAAGAATTAGCTCAACTCA
>JBBITI010000012.1:0-2998 GCA_037440885.1 Dehalococcoidales bacterium
GTACTTATAAGGTTTCCTTTCTTTTTTTCCGTTGTTTTACCGCTTATATTATCACGCCTTCCGGATTGGCCTGACCGTCCAGCACTGCCATTTCCTTCGCAGTCAACAAATACTCACGTTTTATCTCAGATACCATAGAAACCGCCTCGATCACATGCGCCCAGGTACATTGATTTACGTACAACAACCCACGGACATTCAGCGTCCCGCCGTGGTTGATGAAACCAAGTCCCATTGTATGCCGATGTCCGTTGTTTAAAAGCTGCAGTGTTCCGAGCAGCGGTTCCGGATGAGTATGGCTGATGAAAACGCGAGCTTTCACCGAATCCGGGAATAAATTGTTTACAATTGCGGTAGAGACACAATGATTACCCTCACGGTTACTGCGGGGACGGCGGAATCGTCCCGGTTCCAGCATATAAACCACCGAATGAGCAACTTGTTTCTCAGACAATCTCCCGGATGCGATCAAGACCTGTTCTAACTGGTATGCTCCGATGGCAGTAAGGATCACCGCCTGTCGTGCCGGATTATATCCCGCCCAGTCCAGTCTGATTGCGCCATCTGCAAGAAGGTGAGCCGCTTCATCAGGAGTAAAAAGATCGGGGATGGTTTCCATCTTGGGGACAACCAGCGTCCATATTTGCCCCCGGTGCTGATATAAATCCTGCATGACGACAGAGGCACTGTTATGATCCGGTACAAATAAAACCCTGGACACATCGGATGGCTCGGCAAGCATGGCTTCGGCCATGGACGGGTCCTGGTGGGAGCGTTCGTTTTTGGAATTTTCCCAGGTATGGGAGGTAAGGACAAGGGGAACGGCTAACCAACCCGGTGGGCATCCGGCTTCATTACTGTGATCAGCGAAGATAATTTCCTGGCGCATCGCCCCGAACATCTTGGTACCAAAAGCTTCATAAGTATGTACAAGGTTAATACCACCTTTGTTCGCCAGTGCTGCTGAAGCCACAGCTTCCTCGTTTAAAGCAGTGATCACCGCCCCGTGGGTGTCCTCGGGAATGCCCGGTTCCGGGTCCGTGACCCGGAACTTGAGACCCTCCAGAGTTTTAATCAGCCGGTTGGACCGCATTTCATCGGGATTGCCGACACGCGGTCGGAGATGGGGGTTGGCCTGCACGGCGGCGATGAACATGAAATCTACCGCTTGCATCGGGGAGGAGCGCGTCCAGGTCGAGCGGTCCAGGCGGTTTTTCGGGACATCCCTGGTGATCAGCTGCGGAATTCTCTCCAGTCTTACATCACGGCAAGCGAGAGAATGATCCCGTTCTTGCGGCCGGGATTTTCCGTCATTAAGCATCCGGGCAATGCTTGTTTTAAGCTCCGGTACCGGGACCCACAATTTTTTCGCCCCTTCGTTAAAGTGTCGCGCTGCTTCAGCATCGGAATACGGATTCGCCCCCAACGGTAGATTATGCGCCAGGTTAGTCCCTTCACCGAAAAAGCCTGCTCCTTTTGGTGCGACAGCGATCCCGTAAGGAAACGGTACCGGGTAAGCCTGGTGACCCGTTGCCACGACACGAGACAGTGCTTCAAGCCGCGTTTCCATCTCGAAAATCGCCCATACAAACGCAGCCGGGTCCCGACCATCAAAGACCAGCGGATCAAATCCATTCAGTTTAAGATGATCGACAAACCATTGCTCCGATCCGGCTCCTTGCTGCGAAATAGTCGTTCGCTGATCGATGCGACGGCCGTTTTTGATCATGATCGGCACAACCAGACCGCAATCGTTTGCCCGCCACCAGCGGGGAACCCAGTCGCTACCGCGCTGCTCTTCAAAAGCCCCGTCACTCAAAAAAACAACCAGTCTTTCTCCAGGCAGGGGCTGGTGTACATATTGGAGCTCGGCAAATCCCAGATAGCCACCCTCGGAGATACCACCGGCAGTATGGATATTCACATGACTGCCGAGCGGCGAATCCGGCGTACCGTCGTTTTTCAAACGGTAAGAGTAAAAATCCTGCACGTAGCGACTTAGCCCGGCGTCGGATACGGAGTAGCGCTCCGCGTGAGCCGGTGTCATATTGTCCAGCAAAAGGTTAACCGAATCGATTGCGGCAACACAATGACCTTGCCCCATCATCCAGGCCCGGGTAAAGCCCGTGATCGCATTCACCGCCATATAGCCGGTATAAGCAGGGACCATGTTGAGTGCGCCTCCGGTGTGGCCTTCCGGCTGCTTTTTAAAGTCTTCTCCGGTCAACTCGCGACCATCAAGGTAAACATTGCGAGCATAAGTCTGGTGAACCACCAGCCGCATCGCAGTACTGGCAATCCTGTCAGCGGCAGACAGTAATTCAAAAAATGCTGTCACACTTCCCGAACCACGACTGGCAGCAATCGCATCCGCCATGTTGAAGATACGAGCCTGAGTCTCCAGATTATGCCTGATGACGCCATAACCTTGAGCCCAAAGATCTGCGGCGGGATGTTTCTTCCGGAAAAGATTAACCTGTTCTTCCTTGTAGAGCATACCGCTGCTTCTATTCTGGTCCATAAAAACACCTACTTTTATCTGCTTGTTCTGTCTTTTTTATTTTTTCATGTTGTCCAACCAGCCCAAGAGCCGTGCCGTTTCCCGTGCGATAATTGCCTCTTCGTTCACTGGTAACACATAAACCTTGATGAGAGAAGAACCGGCGGAGATGAGCGTCTCCGAACCGATGGCCGACTGATTCAGTCGGGAATCGAGTATAAGACCGCACCATTCCATGCCACGACAGATATTTTCTCTAATTACCGGCGAATTCTCGCCGATACCACCGCCGAAAATAATTGCATCTGATCCACCCAGTACCGCAAGGTAAGAGCCGATATATTTCCGCACCCGGTAACAAAACATCTCCACTGCTAACCCGGCACGCTTGTCACCCCGCGCCTGCGCTTCCAACAACTCTCTCATATCATGCGTCCATCCTGAGACCCCAAGCAATCCGGATCTGGTGTTAAGCCAGTTCTCGACCTCGGTAGTATC
>JBBITI010000013.1:0-2649 GCA_037440885.1 Dehalococcoidales bacterium
ATATCTACTGAAGGGGATGATTCGATGTGGCTATTGTGGGATGCCGATGTGGGCCCAGACCTACAAAAACGGCCGACGCTATTACCGGGAACATCATGAATCGAGAAGTATCCAGCCATGTCCCGCTCATGGTGGCTATATATCCTGCGAAACAGCAGATGAACAAATTGGCAAGTTGATTGGGGCGATTGAACTTGGTTTCCGATGGCAGGAAGAAATTCTGACCATCATCAGTCTGAAAGATGAAGTGGACCGGGTGAAGAAAACCAGACAGGCAACCCAGGAGAAACTCAGGCGGATGGCCAAGGCATATATTGACGGCGTATTTCCGGACGAAGAATATCACCGGCAGAAAAGAATCCTGGAAATGGAACTGGAATCCCTGGTAGTACCACAAGCAAATGCTGCCGAAGAGGCAGGTAAACTAATACTAAATCTCAAGGAATTATGGGCAGGAGCTAATCTGGTAGAAAGGCGGCAGTATATAAACAGTCGGATGCCTCTTTTCTGACAGGTTTCTTCAAAAATACTCTGGAATTCAGACCCTCCCGCTACCTGTTGAAATCGATTGTTGCGATAAGACCGAAGCCGCCCTTTAAACCTGTTTTCCAGGTGGCGGCTTCGAAAGAAGGAACTGGTATCCGTATTATAAACGAACCCTATTTAGGCTCGTCGGTGTTTCTGGTGGAGGCGGGGGAGAGTCGAACTCCCCGTCCAAAAGAAGCGGCCCCGGGCTTACTACAAGCTTAGTCGTCTCTTTAATCTTACCGGATCAACCTCAGTCGACAGAGTTTAAGCCGGCAAGCCGATATTTCTTTCGCTATCCTTATCGACATCAAGATAACGGCACCCTGGCATTTCGTCATCCAATCTCAGCCCACCAGGGCGAGGCCGAGTTGGATGTGCTACCTAATTAGTTAGGCAGCAGCTAAAACTGCATCATCGGCAGTTGTGTTTTGCCACCTGTTTTGCGAGGTCGATGGCACCTCGGCTTGCATCCCGATAGTCTACTCCCCCTGTCGAATCCACGCGCCCCCAAAGCTATTGGATATATCAAGAAAAATGGGTGTATATTAAGGCTGGTTATTTCGCGTTTTTAAAGCACGTTCTACTAAACGATCTGAATCACGCCTAGTAATGGCCTCTCTTTTATCAAAGAGTTTTTTGCCCCGGCCAATAGATACCTCAAGTTTAGCCAGACTATCTTTTAAATATAATTTTGTGGGTATAATCGTGAGACCTTTCTCAGCGATTTTACTTGATAATAGAGCGATTTGTTTACGATGCAGCAGGAGTTTACGCGGCCTCACGGGGTCATGTCCCATATAACTGCCGGGATTGTATCGAGCGATATGAGCGTTTAAAAGCCAAATCTCGCCATTTAGCGGACGAACGTAAGCTTCAGCCAAGCTTACTCGATGTTCACGAATCGATTTGATCTCAGTCCCTGTCAGCACTAATCCGGCTTCGATACTATCAAGTACATGATAATTATGATACGCCTTCCGGTTATGAGTAATATCTTTTATCGCCATAACAATTGTATTGTATCATAATGTGGATACGCATTGACTGTGCAGATTAGTCGACTTGACTTTGTTAATAATATAGAAGCAATGTGCAAGTTGAAAGGAGCAAATACGATGAACAAAAATAATCAGAAACCGATGATTGGACTGACTATGGGCGACGCCGCAGGTATTGGACCGGAGATAGTAGTCCGCGCATTAAGTTCTGCTGAATTATTCAAAAATTGTCGACCGATTTTAATTGGCAGTGCCGTTATCTTAGAAAAAGCAGCGCAGTTAGTAAGTATAGAGTTAAATTTGAATGAGATAACCAGGATAGAAGAAGTCAAAGAAAATGTTGTCAATCTAATAGATTTACATAATCTTCGAAATAATTTACCGCTGGCAGAAGTGACGGCAGAGAGTGGGCGTGCTGCGATGCAGTATATCGAAAAGGCAACACAGCTAGCACAAGAGGGTATCATAGCAGCTGTAGTGACTGCACCTATTAATAAAGAGGCTACTGCTCTGGCCGGGTATGCTGATGTTGGTCACCTGGAATATATGGCAAGATTAACGGGATCAAAGGAATATGCGACGATGCTAGTTTCAAGCCAGCTTAGAACAGTGCATCTAAGTACCCATTATTCTTTACGAGAAGCTTTATCTCTAGTCTCAAAAGAACGTATTATCGCCAGGCTTAAACTAACACATAATGCCTTTGTGAGTTGGGGTTTTAATAAACCGATTATTGGAGTGGCGGCACTCAATCCGCATGGTGGTGAATCAGGGATGATGGGACGAGAAGAAATCGATGAAATAATTCCAGCGGTGCAGACTGCGATTGAAATAGGAATTGATGCTCGAGGACCATACCCGTCCGATTCGGTATTCAACCGTGCGATTGCTAAAGAATTTGATGTAGTACTGGCGATGTATCACGATCAAGGCCACATACCGATCAAGGTTTTTGGATTTGAGAAGAGTGTTAGTGTCGCTCTGGGGTTGCCGTTCGTCCGGACTTCGGTTGATCACGGCACGGCTTATGATATTGCCTGGAAGGGAAAAGCTGATGCGAGGAGTATGAAAGAAGCGATACGACTAGCAATATCCCTGGTTCGAAAGAATCGGCTGTAATACT
>JBBITI010000014.1:0-2173 GCA_037440885.1 Dehalococcoidales bacterium
CGGAGGCGACGGTTTTCAACTGGCCGATGTCCGAGACCTGTCCTTCGGTACCGGGGACAGTAGGGACTCCGGCTTTCTTCATCTCACGCCGGGCGGCGATCTTGTTGCCCATCAACTCGAGGACTTTGCTGGAAGGCCCGATGAATTTGATGCCAGCGCGTTCGCAGGCATAAGCAAAATTCGGGTTCTGAGCCAGAAAACCATAACCGGGGTGAACGGCATCAGCCCCGCAATCTTGAGCGACCTGGATAATTTTCTTGATATTGAGATAACTTTCGACGGCAGGGGCGGCGCCGATATAAAAGGATTCATTTGCATACCTGGTGAAAACAGCATTGACTTCAGCGTCCGAGTAGACGGCTACAGAAGAGATGCCCAATTCGCGGCAAGCCCGCATGATGCGGACGGCGATTTCGCCCCGGTTAGCGACGAGAATCTTTTTAATCATGCAGTAACCACCATAAGCACATCGCCGGCGTTAACGATTTCGCCTTCATGGATGAGGATTTCGCGAACCACGCCGTTAAACGGGGAACGGATAACGTTCTGCATCTTCATGGCTTCGATGGTAACCAGGGGATCGCCTTCTTTGACTTCTTTGCCGATTTTGGTTTTGATGGCAAGGATCATGCCCTGCATCGGGGAGGTAACGGAGCCTTTCTTGACTTCCCGTGGTTTTTCATTCTTTTCGACGGCAACGGTTGTACCGTAGACCGAACTTACCTTGACATTAAAGACCTCGCCGTCAACCTCGACGGAGAACTCGGTGGGCAGCACCGCAGGACTGGCCGGCGCCGGGTTGTTTTGGGGTGCAGGGATCAACTCTTCCTTGGCTTCACCGCGGAGAAACTTCACCGCGATCTGCGGATACAAGGCATAAGTAACCAGATCTTCTTCCTGGTGCAAAATGCCCTGCTGGTTCGCTTCAGCGCGCAATCTGTCGAGTTCAGGGGGGATAACATCAGCCGGCCGCACGGTAATCGGCTGCTCATCACCGATCACCTGCCGCCGTATTTCCTCGTTGACATTGCCCGAAGGACGGCCGTACTGGCCGAGAAGGTAGGCACGTACTTCCTGAGTGACTTGCTGATAGCGGGTGCCGGTCAACACATTCAATACCGCCTGGGTGCCCACGATCTGGCTGGTGGGGGTGACCAGGGGGGGGTAACCGAGATCTTTTCTGACGGAGGGGATTTCTTCCAGAACCTTGTTCATGCGGTCGAGGGCATTCTGTTCTCGTAACTGGCTGACCAGGTTGGACAGCATGCCACCCGGAATCTGGTGGATGAGGGCATTGACATTGGGGCGGGTAGTTTCGGCGGTAAAGAGCGGCCGATACTTGACTGATACGGAAGCAAAATATTCGCCGATCTCGTACAATTTTTCCAGATCGAGACCGGTGTCAAAAGGAGTATTTGCGAAGGCGGCAACGACACTCTCGGTCGGCGGCTGGGAGGTACCCCAGGCAAAGGCGGAGAAAGCAGTATCCACAATATCCACGCCGGCATAAGCGGCCGCCTGGTAACTCATGGGGGCGATACCGGCCGAGCAGTGCGAATGCAGGTCGAGCGGTATTTTCGTCCGGGATTTAATAGCTTTCACAAGAGCGGAAGACATTTCCGGGGTGATCAAGCCAGCCATGTCCTTGATGCAAAGACTATCACAACCCAGGTTTTCCAATTTAACCGCCATTTCTGCAAATCCAGCGATGGTGTGGACGGGGCTGGTAGTGTAGCAGATCGTGCCCTGGGCATGGCCATGGTTTTCTTTGATTACCCGGATGGCCATTTCCACGTTACGGATGTCATTAAGAGCATCGAAGACCCGGAAAACATCGATGCCATTTTTGCAGGAGAGGCGGATGAATTCGCTAAGTACATCATCGCTATAGTGCCGGTAACCGACCAGATTTTGCCCGCGCAACAGCATCTGGAGCCGGGTATGCTTTATTTTAGCGCGGAGGGCGCGTAATCTTTCCCAGGGGTCTTCGTTGAGGAAGCGGATGCAGGTATCAAAAGTAGCACCACCCCACATTTCAAGAGAAAAGAAGCCGACTTGATCGAGCTTTTCAGCGATGGGGAGCATGTCGCTCGTGCGCATGCGGGTGGCAATAAGTGATTGATGAGCGTCTCTGAGTGTCGTATCTGTGATTAATATTCCCATAAGGTATTAT
>JBBITI010000015.1:0-14429 GCA_037440885.1 Dehalococcoidales bacterium
GCCCGGTTCAACCAGATCAAGCGCTCGATCACGGAAAAGATCTTCACGCTGCCGGACAGCACTGTCGTTTATCCCGGTCACGGCTTGGAAACCACGGTGCAGAAAGCCAGGGAAGAATATGCCGTCTTCGCCACAAGACCTCATGATCCCGGGCTGCATGGCGACGTCTTGTGGTTAAGCTCTTAATTCAGGCCGATTCTAGCGCTGCGACCCGCCGTTTGAATTCATCGGGAACCGCCACAACCTTCTGTTGTGCATAGTCGAAGAATAACATCCCCGTCTTCGCTCGGAACATCTCCTCACCGGTGGCCGCATTCGACAAACGGAAGACCATATCGCAACCCTTGCTGGTAAAATCAGCGATAGCGACTTCAACTGTTAATGTCTGCCCGTAAAATCCCTGCCGGCGGTATACAATCGCCGCATCCACTACGATCAAAGGTACATCGTTCGCGTTCTCCTCGGAATAACCCAGGTGGTTCCAGAAACGCAGTCGCGCTTCCTCGGTATAGGAAAGAACCATATGAAAAGCGAGGTGGCGGCCCCGGTTGATATCGCTGATACGGATGGGAATCTCGGTAGCAAATGCAAACTTCTCTGGTAGTTTTATTTCTACGCGTGACATCGGTTTCTCCTTTCTGCTGACTGAAGATATTAGCTGCCATCGTGGGAACGCGTCAAATGCCTTTTGTCAAGAAGAGCCTAGCCAAATCAAGTCATTTGGACAGTTAACAGATTATGGTACAATAATGAATAGTACTAGTTTATTTTTTATAATTATTCAAATACTATTTCATAATAAAATGTGCGAAGATTAATTTCCAAAGAATAATAGTTTTCATAATGATAAAATTGCGATGATTTATGAAAAAAAACATATAGCTATCATATTTAGTATGATACTTTTAACATTTGGAGGGTTTCTTCTACTTGTGTCATGCACTCATTATTCTAGCAGTTCCATTCCAACGGATATCTATAATTATCCGATAAGTCCAGGAACAGATGAGTGGAAAGCACTCAAAGATCATGGTGATATGATAACTGCTTGTCAAATACCGGAGAACATTCTTAAAAATATATCCACTGCTGGTCTTATAGAAACTGTTCTGAATTACCCACTAATGGTGGATAGATTGGCATATAATAATCCACAAGAAGGATTCAATCAGGTAGCTTCTCAATTCAATGGATTACACACATTACTTGATCGACGAGATGCAGGGAGAGAATTATTAGCCAAATACCGTGCGCTAGATCCAACTGATATAAAAAACATCCAAACCCAAAAGGAAACTGAATTATTTTTATTCAGATTTCAAAATACAGAAATAATTTTGTCTCAATATTCAGTTATTAGCAACCTTTCAAAGTCGGAATTACAGACATTAGTCTCGGATGCGCTGATTAAATATGAAGGTAAGTCTCAGTACGTATCCTATTATGGGAAGACAGGCAAACAATCTATAGAACTATTGATTGGGAGGTCACTACAACAAGCCAAATACGAACCTTTTATACAAATAATATCGGAAAATAATGATCTACAAACATTTATAGATAGTGGTTTATACACATTGAATGAACAGATCTCTAATATAATAATGTCCCTGGCGTATACATATTCTCATACATAATGGATAATTTTTTGAGGGAAGGATCAGTATAACCTGTGACTGTGAAGAGTTATGTTTGTGTATAATTCATGATCTAATGACTCCTTTTAGATATTAGTGGTAGTGAAGTCTTAGTCTTTTGCAGTAATTAAAGCTACAGCGTATAATGCCGTTAACCATCACATCGCGGCGTCTTTTTTAAGCAAGACAAAGGAACTTGTATGGCATCTATGTCCCTGTCCAAATCCCGCTATCTTCTCGGCCTGCAATGCCTCAAATATCTCTGGCTGTCGGTCAACCAACCGGACTGCGTCCCGCAACCCGATGCGCAGACGCAGCATATCTTCGATCAGGGACATCTCGTCCAGCAGTACGCCGAAAAGCTTTTCCCTGAAGGAATCCGGGTCCCCGAAGCCGTCTTTAAAGGCGGTGGCGATCTGACGGCTAGGATGCTGAGTCGGGGCAAGACCTTCTTCGAAGCCGGCATATCCGTCAATAGCCTGTACTCCCGGATCGATGTTCTCCAGGCAAACGGTAACGGCGGCTGGAACATTATCGAAGTCAAAAGCGCCACTAGGGTCAAGGACGAGAATTACGACGACGTTTCCTTCCAGAAGTACTGCTGCCAGAGTCGGGGACTGGTGATCGACCGGTGTTACCTGCTGCATATCAACAACAAGTACGTGAAGCACGGCGAGATCGATTCACGGCAACTGTTTACACTGGCCGATATTACGAAAGAAGTTGTCGAGCGGGAAGCCGGGTTCGCGGAACGCATCGCCTCTATTCAGGAGATGATGCAGTCTCCGGCGCCTCCGGACATCCGGCCGGGCATGCACTGCAAGGCTCCTTATGAATGCCCGGTAACCCTCTGCCGTGAATCCCTGCCCCCCAATAATATCTTGGAACTGTACCGGGGTGGCGCGAAAGCTTTCGAACTGCTCTATAACGGCACGCTGTTCCTCAGGGATATCCCGGATACAACGAAGCTCAGCAACCCCCAGCAAGTGCAAAAGTGGTGTGACGCCCAGCACTGCCATTTTATCGATAAACCGGAGATAGCCCGCTTCCTGCAATCATTGAAATTCCCCGTGCATTACCTCGATTTCGAGACCATCAACCCTGCTGTCCCCCTCTTCGACGGCACGCGGCCTTTCCAGCAAGTCCCCTTCCAGTTCTCGCTGCACGTGGTCGATAAACAGGGCACTATGCCCTGGCACTTCGGCTTTCTGGCCTCTAGCCCGGATGACCCCCGCCCTGCTTTCCTCGCAGCCCTGGCAAAAGCCATCGGTAAAAAAGGTAGCATCGTCGTCTACAATCAATCCTTTGAAGACAGTGTTCTCAAAGACCTTGGCGAAGCCTTCCCGGAACACCGGGACTGGACCGACCGCGTCCGTTCCCGTATGGTGGATTTGCTCCAGCCGTTCCGCGACTTCAGCTATTACCATCCCGGGCAAAAGGGCAGCGCCTCTATCAAACAGGTGCTGCCGGCACTCACCGGTACCGGGTACGATGACCTGGATATCGGAGAAGGTGAAGAAGCCAGCCGTGCTTATTTGGACATGACCTTCGGCAACATGACCGCAGACCTGAAAGCGAAAACCCGCGCCGCCCTGGAACAGTACTGCACGCAGGACACCGCTGGTATGATCGCTATCATCCACCGACTGCAAGAGCTTACCTGATGCCCCTGCCTCGGATTACAGCCATCTATAACCACCATGGCGGAGACGCAGTAACTTGTCCCCGTACGGTTTGACAAGTACCCGGCATCAGGTTAGACTTCCAGCTAAACATCGGGACTTTGGATATTCTCCGCCGCAAAAATTCTTGAACCAGGATTAATATAGTCTCAGGAGGAAAGTTGTGTCTGCCTTACTTGGCGAAATCCAAAAACAACTGGGTGAACTGGAAGAAGACAAGCTCCTCAAGGCCGTCGCCGCAGCCCTGGCCGCCAATACCGATGCCATGGCAATCGTCGAAGCCTGTCGTACCGGCATGGAGGAAGTGGGACGCCGCTTCAGCGAAAAAGAATATTTTGTCAGCGAGTTGATCGTCTCGGCAGAACTGTTTAACAACGTCCTTATACTGCTGGGGCCAAAACTGGCGGCGAGCGCTGACGCAGGACCGAAAGCGAAGGTGGTTTTCGGAACTGTCAAGGGTGATGTCCACGATATCGGCAAAGACATCGTGGTAGCCATGCTGCGTTGCAATGGCTTCGACGTTTATGATGTCGGCGTGGACGCCGCCCCCGAAGTATTCGTGAACAAAGTCAAAGAGACCGGGGCGAAGGTAGTCGGACTGTCCGGCCTCCTGACCATCGCCTTCAGTTCCATGGAAGATACGATCAAAGCTTTGAAGGCTGCGGGACTGGATGCGAAAGTGATGATCGGCGGCGGGATGACCGATGAAATGGTCCGCCAGAAAGTCGGCGCCGACGCCTGGGGACGCGATGCCGTGGAAGCAATCAACCTGGCCAGATCTTTTACGGGGGTGAAAGTGCCATGACGACTAAAGAAACGATGACCAATGAAGAAAGACTGCGCAAAACCATCCGCTTTGAAAAAGTGGACAAAATTCTCTCCGGCCCCTCGATCATGCAATTCGCTGCGACCTACGCCGGTATCTCGCAACAGGAGTTTATCGACGACCCGGATAAAGCCGATATCGCCTACGATAAAACGTTTATCGAACTGGGGGGCTGGGACATCGGACGGCCCTTTATCGCCCGACGCGGTTCCGGTCCGGTCGGCTTTGCCATGATGACCGCCCGGCCGGGGCGCGAATTGGCGCAAAACAGCGTCGTCCAGTTCGTCGAACATGAAATCATGACCGTCGAGGATTATGACTACTTGATCGATAACGGTTTCAATGCCCTGCAAAAAATGCTGGCGGAACGACTGCCCCAACCACCGTTAAAGGAAATGTCCGAGGAGGAACGCAAGCAAGCGGAAGAGCGCGATGCCCGGCGCATTAAAACCGAGACTGAGAAGTGGGACCGGCGCGGTGTCGTTAGCCTGATGACCGGCATGGGCTCGATTCCCCCGTTCGACTTTTTTTCGATTCACCGGTCTCTTTCCAAATTTCCCATGGACGTGAGGCGGATACCGGATAAAGTCAAAGCGGCGATTAAAGCCTGCACACCGGACATCATTGCCAACGCCAAAAAATCGCTTGAAGGTGCCGGTATTATGCGGATCGGCACTGCCAGTTCCCGCTCTTCTGCCACCTTTATCAGTACCAGGCAGTTCGAGGAATTTGTGCTTCCCACCTGGCTGGAGTTCGTCTGGGCGATGGCCGATACCGGTGCCGATATCATCTTCCACTGCGACTGCGACTGGACCCGGTTCCTGCCCTATTTCAAAGAATTCCCGGCCAAGCGTTGCGTCCTGCAACTGGACGGGGCGACCGACATTTTCAAAGCCCGGGAGATACTTGGAGATCACATGGCGCTGCACGGTGATGTTCCGGCTCCTCTCTTAACCCTGGGAACACCGGAGCAGGTTTACGATTATTGCAAAACCTTGATCGAACGTATCGGCAGCGGCGGTGGTTTTATCCTGAGCTCAGGCTGTTCCACCCCGGATAACTCGAAGATCGAAAACGTTCGGGCGATGGTGCGCGCCGGCAATGAATTGACCTGGCAATAGTCCGGGCTTTTTTCAGGTTATTCAAAGGAGCG
Organism: Dehalococcoidales bacterium; assembly: GCA_037440885.1. Classification (GTDB taxonomy): domain Bacteria; phylum Chloroflexota; class Dehalococcoidia; order Dehalococcoidales; family UBA2162; genus JBBITI01. The sequence goes on from JBBITI010000015.1 coordinate 5,299, forward strand.
AGCGCAGCGATCGTTGTCATTTTAAAGAAGCGAAGCGACTGAAAAATCTCGGGGCGGGGCAATCACCAGCCGGCTCGTACTACCCTCACCATCCCGCTTATCCTGATCCTGTCGAAGTGTCGAACCATTGACCTGAAGCCCTACTTCGGAACGCCGAAACCAGCCAGTTGCAATTGTTCCACCAGGATCCAATAAAGGGCATCCGGAAACTCTTCCAGTCCGCCGGTAAGGAGTTTTCCGGGCAAGCCTTCATATGGCCCGAGTGTTTTGCCCCATATCAGGTGGACGGCGCTGATGCCCTTGTGATTCAGCACCTGGGTCGCCTCGGCTGGTCCGAATTCGATGTTGTGTTCCCCGTCGGTTAGATGGATAATCAGACCGCCCGGTTTCAGGGTATCGCCCACTCCCACTAGGGCAATCCCGCTTGGGGTATTGCCGCAGGGGTTGCTTTTATGGGTCATCTTGCCGTCGTCCAGCTTCACCAGTTTGATCTCGGAGCCCTGCTCGGCGTAACTCCAGACTTTGCATTTCACCACCTGGGCTAATGACGTCGCCGCCACGATCACCTCTTCCGCCTGCGTCCCGCTCATGCTGCCGCTCATGTCGACCAGAATGGCAGTCTCGGGAAAACCGTCGGGAAAGCGGTATTTCAACTTGAACATGCGCTGGTCGGTCTGCGAGCGATGCAGCTTTCTCATGTCTAGTTTGCCATAATTTTCACCCCGCATCGTCCTCGCCTGCAGCCGCTTGCGAATGGTCAGGACACGTTCCAGCTTGCGGCACTGCTCCGGGTCCGGCTTAACAATCACTGTCTTCGTCTCATGTTTCCGGGTCACCACGAAAGATACATAGGTACGGGGCATGTAGCCGGCTTCCTCAAACTCGCTGTAGACCTGTTTCGTGATGTCCTCGGTATCGGTGGTCATCGCTTCTTCGATAGCCTCGGCCAGTCGCTGGTCGATCGGGGCCGGGATCATGTTCATCAATGGCAACCGGTTTTCCCGTTCTTTGGTGTTCTCAAAGTGCCGGTCGGTTGGTCCGGGCATGGTACGGCCGGGCGACTCTTTTTCACCGGGCAGCGATTCCTGGGGCAAATTTCCTTCAGAGCAAGACGGGGATTCGTCTTCAGATTCCGGCGGGTGGATGATTACTTCTCTGACCTTCTCCCACGTTGCCAAATAAAGATCAGCGCGGTAACGGGTACCGGCTAACCTCTCCATGGGCTGAACTATCTTATCATTCAGTACGAGTAACTCGGTAAAAGCGTCCCTGATTTCCGGAGACGCTTCTGCGATAATACCGGGATTATGCGCCAGTGAATGCTCGATCCAGACTTCCAGTAAACTGTTCAACTGCGGTCGGCGGCGACCGGAAAATAATTTATTTACCGCGGCTTCGTGATAATCTCTCAAGTTGACATTCGCCGTTAAGTGGTGGTCGATGATTATGTCTTCACCAATGTTGACAAATATTTCAAATAAAGAACGCTCAGCCTCCACAATCCGGTAATGGCTGCTGGACCAGACTCCTGACGAATTGATGTTGTAATGCGCCACTTCATGCAATGTCCGCCCGACCAGTATATCCATATTTTCCGGAGGTAAAGGCGCTTTTGTAAAAAGGTCACCGGCGTCAATTCTCACCAGATCGGCATCAAGCTCCGGAGCGCCCATGTAAGCGTTGGTATTGAAACGGACCTTTTTATTCGCTGGTAATCCGGCGGCGCCGCCCACTTTTCTAAGAGCCCGTAGAATGTGAGCTCCCTCTACTGACTTGATTGAGCTTGAATTAACCCGCCAGTTTGAACTCCGCGCAGTACGCATCAGCGTCATAATAAAACGTATTCTCCGCCACTGGTTTTGCTGTTGGCATCGGTCATCAAACCGCCGAAGTCGAAACGCAATAAGATCGATTCAAGCTTGTCTTTATCAATTCCAATCGAATTCACGATAGCGCTTTGCATCGGTAATTTCGCCTGCATCAGTTCAGCAATCATCAAAATGCGCCGTGTCGAAACGTGGATCGGATCCTGCCCGTCATAACGCAATGAATTAACGAGTTCGATGAGCCGGGTCACCGGTGCCCCGGATAACTCGGTCCGCATCTGGATAAGGTTCGCTTCCTCAGTGGGCGGCAAGTAGCCTAACTCAACAAAATGGAAACGGTCGCGCAGTGCTTCATCGAGAGGATCGATGCCGGTATACTCAAAGCCGACATTTAGCGTGCCGACAAAAACAGTCCCCGAAGCTACTCGAACTTCGCCGATTTTATCATGCACAATCATCCGGCTGTCATCGAGTAGAGGAAATAATTCGCCCAGCGCTTTGGGTGATTCCGGCCTGTTGAGTTCTTCCAGATGAATGACTGAATTCGGCGTGCGTACCGCTTTTACAAAGTTCGACTCTATAAAAGTAGTCTGGTTATCAACGAATTCATCATGCCCCATCAACTGGCCGGACTCCTGAAGTAAGTTGATCGGAATCGGGATATAGTGCATCTGGTATGTTGCCGCCAGTTGTCGGGCTAACTCTGACTTTCCCAGTCCATGCTTGCCTTTGATTAAAATATTGACCGGATGCTTATCTTTGCCCGCCATGATACTTTGTATCAAAGCTTTATTCTCAGCGGTGATAAAGAAAGGCTTTTTCTCGGGGATCATTCTATTTACGCCTCCCAGACTCCTGATTTGGAGTTTAACTATTCCGGCAATCAATGTCAAATAAGATATATCCGGAATATTGCAACTATTGAATTACTGTAAAGGGGGCGTTCACCAGAACGCCCCAATCCGTCGATCCGTATCTATTAGTTGGATATTTTCAATCAGTACCTGGCATATTCCTTGATTTCGTTAACCATCGCTTTGTGTTGCTCGATCGTACCTTGATACGGCAGGGCGATGTTCATCATGAAGCCGCCGCCTTTTCCGCATTGTTTGATTATTTTCTTATAATAATCCGTCATCTCCGCTATCGATCCGTACCGGAGTGATTTGGGAACATTACCAATTACACAGGTATGCCCGCCTAAAATCTCCTTCGCCTGCACGACATCCATATATTCAATAACCGCGACCGCTTTCCCCTTGGGCAGTTCGAGCATACATTCCAATCGATCACCAAAATGAGCTTCAAAAACAGGCATCGGAACAAAACCTAATTTGATCGCTGCCATCATTGTCTTTTTCAAGGTCGGCCAGTAAAACTTTTCGAACTGCTTTTTCGACATGAAATTTTTATCGCCGCGCCATAGCGGCATAAAAGCCCGCTTGGGATTACCCCGGGCTTTTGGATCCGCCGGCTTTGCATTGGCCACCCTTCTTTCTAGTATCGCTTCACAGGCTTTAATCACGTTGTCCGGTTGCCGGTACATATCGACCATCGTTCCCTTCATGCCCCGCAAAAAACTGGATAGCACATCGAAAGGTGCCACCCCAACGCCTCCCGGATGTGATAAAGCCGGGAACCCGAGCAGTGCAAAGTCTTCCTGCAGGTCTCCGAATGCCTTGCGATATTTTTTGAGCTCCATCCCGGACTTGTTTACCAGACGAGCCATTTTTTTGAACTCAGCGCTGGTGAAAAAATCAGTCATACTTTCAAAGCTGTTCATGATTAAACTGAGTGAAGGTAGTTTCGAAAGTGGTTCCAGGGAACCGTAAACCCGGGGTAGATAAAAACGGATCATGAAATCGGCCGGATCTTTGAGAAAAAGATCGTACTCACCCTCTTTCATCCACTCCCCTTCAATAAACTGGTACTCATAATCCGGCGGTAGTGGTCCGCCCGGCCACAATTTATTCTTGACATCCAGGGCAGTCAAGGATTCGCCGGAAGTACTCAATCCGGAATAAGCCGTGTCCGGTTCAAAATACAGCGTCTCCTTGATCAAAGCTTGCCGCCAGGCAACCGGGTCATAATAGGCTGCGGATTGGGGCAATTTAAAATGCGCCGCAGGATCCGGAAACATAAACAGGGGCACGCGGTCCGCTTCTTTCAGATTCGTCGCATCCCGGATGCGCTTCTCTCTCTCCTCATACAACTGCTCCGCTGTTTTCCCGGTTCTTCGCTCGATCTCTTCTCTCAATTGATGAATTTCTTTCCTGTGAATAGCTGTCGTATATTTGCTGGCCATAGTCCTCCCTCAGTATGATCCGTTAAATCAGTTGAGCAATAATAGCATAAAGAAATTATCTTTTTGAAATGACCGGATCCGCCCTTTTGCATGTGAGTTGAAATCGTGTGTCTGTCACTTGTAATTAAAGTGATTGAAGTATAAAGACTTATAGGTCCGATTCCGGTTGGAAGTCCGAGATACGCCCGGTTAGAAATTTCATTATTCGGTAGTCAGTCAGGACATGCTTCTTTTTTAAAGGCTGCTTGAGAATCAAACCTTCCAGTGTCGTACAGCGACTCAGAGCAACGTATGTTTGACCGTGAGCAAAGGCACCCCGGCCGAGATCGATAATCACGCGGTCGAATGTCTTGCCCTGGCTCTTGTGTATAGTAACTGCCCAGGCAAGCATCAGTGGATACTGTTTGAATCGTCCCATTACTTCGGATTTCAACTGACCCTTGTCAACAAAAAACCGGTAAATCTCCCAGTTATAAGGAACAATCTCAACACAGTCATTTTCTGCCAGTTCAGCGAATATAGTAGGATCAAGTCCGGTTTCCCTTATTTCTGTGATTCGGCCGATGGTCCCGTTGACCCACCGCTCGCCGGAATCGTTATTCAGCATCATAATCTGAGCGCCGACTTTTACCTGCAGTTCAATTTTCGTCGGCAGGTATTCTGCTCCGAAATCGCCTTCTATCTCGGCTGCAAAACGGTACTCCGGAGTATGTAATTGCGCTAATCGTTCATCATTGATCCGGTTGGCCATTTCATTCGTCGTTGTCAGGAACACAAAAGCTTGATCTGGAGACGGCTCGTAATCAGGGATAAATCTCCGGTTTATCTTCTCCAGTTCAGCCTCGGTAATGGAATTGTTCCGTATCCCATTTAGTAAATCGATGAATTCCTGGTCGCGCTGTCGGTAAACTTTTTCCAGCTCAAACAACTCCATGTTCAATGTGCCGAATGACAGGGCACTATAGAAATAGGGCGTTTCGTAGACAACACCGAAGACTGGTTTTTCGGTAGCCGTCACCACCGGTGGTAATTGATAAAGATCACCGAAAAATATCATCTGGACACCACCGAAAGGCTGTTCCGTATGCGGACCGTTCCACCGGAGGAAACGATCAATACAATCAAGCAGATCCGCCCGCACCATTGAAATCTCGTCGATTACGATCGTATCCAGTTTCCGATATATATTTTTATCTTCGTCGCGGATGCGAATCCGGCGCACCTGATCGACCGTAATTCCGGGCTTAAAACCAAAAAAAGAATGGATTGTTTGCCCTTGTACATTCAGGGCGGCAACACCTGTCGGTGCTATCACAGCTACTCTCTTGCGCGTCATCCTGCGAAAGTAAGAAAGTAAAGTAGATTTACCGGTTCCTGCTCTTCCCGTAATAAAAACATTTTTATTACTGTGTTCCATCAAACGGAGAGCATTCTTGAATTGTGCGTTCAGCTCGATACTCGCCGGTCTGGGTATGTCACTCACAGAGAAATAGTAACACTGCGGGTACCCTTCTATAAAGTGTAATCAATAAATCAACCATGACAAAAAATATTACATTCATTTAACCGTTATTTGAAAAATTTTTCTGGCAACCAGTAAAAATAGGTATATAGTACCCTATCTTTTCGTGAATATATTCGTTATTGTAATAATAGGAGGTCGAATATAGTACCAGGAGTTTACGATGAAAAAGACAAAAGATATTACCAGCAAAGTATTATTCAATGTGAAATGGAAATTCTTACCACCGCAAAAAAAATATGCTATTCTCTGGGCGAGAACCTTAAAATCTCTCACGAGATCAGAAAGTGTTCCTGAGACCAATCAGGGCGAGACCTTGCTCGGCGGTTAAACCTGTCATCTCCATTCGGTAATGCCTGTATGGTACCAAATCTGACTCTGAGCTAGCGATAGGGCAGTTAACACCCACAACTGCCTTTTGCATTAATTCTATATTTTCCCCTTCTGTTTTGATCTTGACCTTGCGTCCCGTCAGACACAACACGTATAATCAAATTGCAGTTATGGTTAGCGCGCGTGAAAAGAGATATTCCCGTTTTGAGAGTTTTTCTAATGAAACGGAGGATGGCGATGACCACATCTAAGACGATTCAAGGTCCCAGTTCCGAACGGCCCATCAATCGGTTGAAATCAATGTACCCGTTGCGCGCCCTGGTGGATGAGACTTATCGCGACACCCTGAACGCAGCTAAAGAGAAGATACCGGTGGCCTGGAGTATGCTTGATTTCGGGTTTTATCCTCCTATTCTCAATGCCCTGGAAATCGAGGCGGTTTACCCGGAGAATTATGGTACGGTCTGTGCAGCCGCTGGTGTTGCGACACCGTTCCTGGACCGTTCCGAAGCGGAAGGTTTCCCGACCCACCTTTGCGGCTATGCCCAAAATTGCTTTGGTTATGCTGCCAGGATGTTCCATGATCTCGAAGGGACGATCCCGGTGGAGGCTCCTCAGGGAGGGATGCCGAAACCGATAGTCCTTCTGGCCTCAGGAGCAGCCTGTGACGCCCGATTTAAATGGTTCCAGGCATTGGGCAGGTATATCGACGTTCCCGTTTGGACACTGGAATCGCCCCGCCCTGCGATGTACGAATCGCTGGTCACAGGGGCCTACGAAAGGGAAGTTCAATTCCTGATGCATGAATTGAAGGATTTCATCGCGTTTATGGAGCAACTGGTCGGTAAGAAAATTGACTGGGATATTTTTGCACATAATATCAACGAAGCAATTGATCTGGATGCAATCTGGGCTACCATCACCGACGAGTTGAGGACGAACCGCCCCTGTCCGATGCACTCCCGAGACTATTTCAGTGCCATGAATTCCTCACTTTTCCGGGCGAGAAACCCGGAGCGCGTGATGAAACTATATCAAGATATGCTCAATGAAGTGCAAAGCCGGGTCGAACGTAAAGAAGGTGGTATTAACTATCCTGAAAAATACCGCCTGGCCTTCTTCGGCCTGGCACCATGGCATGCCCTTTCGCTTTTCGACCGGCTAGCCGAGCGAGGTTGGAACTTCGTTCGTGAAGATTACCACAATACCCGGCCGATGCCTGACGCCAAACTAATCAATGATCCGTTGAGACGGCTCGTCGAATACCGCCATCGTTCAATAAGACGCCAGATAGAAGATGAATTTACCCCTGCGGAAGCTGAAATAGTCTATGATGAAATCAACAAAACTGGTATATCCAATCGTCCCGGTGTTCAATTCGCCCGCAAGTACCAGCTTGACGGTGTCATCTTCCACAGCAACCTCACCTGTCGTACGCAGAGCGGCAACCAGAACAGCCGTCAGAAAAATCTCCTCGATATCTACCATGTCCCATCTTTGATAATCGAAGGTGACATTGTCGATGCCAGGCTCTTCGATATGGAAGGTACCTTGAGAAAATGCGAAGCATTCGCGGAAACTATGGAGCATTATCGGGAAGTCCGTAAAAAAACGGGATTGGAGTGGTAAAGATAGAAAATGACCAATACAATGCACGAGGGTATGGCTGCGGTTCGAGATCTCTACTTCAAACGAGAGCAACGGGTAAAAGAACTCAAGTCGACAGGCTGTAAAGTCATAGGGTATGTTTGTTTATATCCGGTTACCGAACTGGTAACCGCCGCCGGTATGGTTCCTTACCGGGTCTTCGGCGATATGGCTGAGCCAATCACCAGGGCAGACCTGCATATGGCCGCCGTGGTTTGTCCTTTTATGCGCAGTTGCCTCGATATCGGGATGAAAGGCAGATATGACTTCCTTGACGGGATATTATTCGCCCACGTCTGCGACGTCGCCTGCATGTTACCCGGGATGTGGCGGCAGAGTGTGCCAACTCCTTATACCCATTTTCTGGATACCCCGCACACCACACGACCTCCTGCCCGTCAGTATTTCCGGAATCTACTTAACGATTTCAAAAAATCACTGGAAGAATACGCCGGGCAGCCATTAACTGCGGAAAAGATAAAAAGCGCAATCTATGAACACAACCAGCAAAAGGCCATGGTGAGAGATTTATACGATTTAAGAAAAAAAGATCCCCCCTTGATATCCGGAGTTGAAACTCTCATGCTGTTAAAAGTCTTGATGAGCCTTCCGGTAACCGAAGGCAACTCTCTTCTCCGGAACGTCCTGCACGAATTAGATACTCGCAAGGTTAGCGGAATCCATAAAAAAGCCCGGTTATTCATCTGGGGTTCGATTATCGACGATACTGCCTTCATCGAGATGATCGAAAACCTGGATGCTGATGTTGTTATTGATGACCTCTGTATTGGTAGCCGCGCCTATTTTTCGGACGTCCCGATTACTGCCGATCCCCTTGACGGACTGGCTCAATATTATCTGGTCGACCTGAAATGCCCCCGCACCCTGCGCGACCCTGTGCTTAAAGGAAACAAAAAAGACTACCTGGCTGACCTGGAGAATCGCTTTGGGTATCTTAAGGAATATATTACAGGATGGAACGTTAACGGGGCTGTACTACAGTCGGTTCGATACTGTGATGGTCACGGCTACGAAGTTCCTATGGTGAAAGACTACCTTGAGAGTTTGGGTATCCCGGCGATTTATGTTGAACACGACTACAGCAAAGCGGCGCTTTCGCAACTCAGAACCAGGATTCAAGGTCTTACCGAAATCATCATTTGAAATCAGACCGCTTGAACCCGGACTTGACCGGATAATGAAAAAGAGGTGATTTAATATCTTCTTTGCAGGGATTGATATCGGGTCTTCCATGACCAAAGCCATCGTGATTGAAGACACCGAGATTAGGAGCAGCCTCACTTATTTTACAGGCGCTGAGCACCGGAGACAGGCCGCTAAGGTCATGGAAGAATTACTCGACCGATGCAAAATCAAAATCGACGATATTTCCTACATAGTCGCCACCGGTTATGGCCGGATGAACGTTCCCTTTGCTGACCGGCAGATTACCGAACTCACCTGCCATGCCCGAGGGGTATATCATCTTTTCCCCACG
>JBBITI010000015.1:14439-60559 GCA_037440885.1 Dehalococcoidales bacterium
TCCAGTTTCCCAATGTCAAATTAGGGATCGATATTGGAGGCCAGGATGCTAAAGCACTTAAAATCCGTAACGGTAGGCTGGTTGAATTCGTGATGAACGATAAATGTGCCGCCGGAACCGGCAGGTTCCTGGAAGTGATTGCGTCTGCAATGGGTTTAAAAGTATCCGATCTGGGCGACATTGCGGCACGTGCCACCGGGAAAGTGGCAATCAGCAGTATTTGTACCGTCTTTGCCGAACAGGAAGTCATTACCAATCTTTCTCAGGGAATACCACTCGAAAATATCATTGCCGGCATCCATGATTCGGTTGCCAGCCGTGCCGCCCGGATGGCACGGAGGCTGAAAGTCGAACCTGATGTGGTTTTTACCGGCGGGGTAGCGCAAAACCGTGGGGTGGTAAAAGCTCTGGCAGAACAACTGGGTTGCCCGATTCTGGTTCCCCGAGAACCGCTGTTAAGCGGTGCTCTGGGCGCGGCATTACTGGCACGGGACATAGTATCACAAATGACTACAAAGCAGGAAGTACTGAAGAAAAGTCCGCGGCATCTGGGTGATGCAACCTTCTTTTCACAGGAATCATAAATGGCGTATTTTCTGGGTATTGACATCGGATCCAGACACACTAAAGGCGTCTTGGTCGATGACAACAGTATTATTGACCGGCACATTTTACCCTCTGGAATAAATTACCGGGATACCGCCATAAAAATACGTAACGAATTACTGTACAAGAACAGGATGATCCCGGAAGATATCGGTGGCACGGTTGCCACCGGTCATCAACTGACAGTTACCCTGGCGGATGAATATGTTATCGATATCAGATGTACTGCTCGAGGAATTCACGAAGTATTTCCGCAAGCAAGAACAATAATCGATATCCAGAATCAGAGTAGCCAGGTGATCCTGATCAATGCGCAGGGACTGGTGAAGAATTTCATAATCAGTGAAAAATGCGCCGGCGGTAGCGGCCGTTTCCTGGAAGTCGTCGCCAATGTGTTAAGAATAAACCTGGAAGAAATCGGTAATCTTTCTCTCAAAGCCTGCAAGCCGGTTTCTTTTACCACCGGTTGCGCGGTTTTCTCTGAATCGGAGGCAATATCACGAGTAGCCGAAGGCGAGAATAAGGAAGACATCCTGGCAGGTGTCAATATTGCCATCGCTGATAAGATCAGCGCCCTTGTCAGTCGGGTTGGAATGGAGGAACCATGCGCTGTAACTGGCGGCGGTGCCTTAAACAATGGCTTAGTTCATTACCTCGAAAATAGATTGGGAATAAAACTGCTGATTCCAGATATTCCTCAATTTATCACTGCCCTGGGAGCAGCGGTCATGGCGCGGGAAAACTATCTAGCTTGAATTGTTAATATCTCGACAGACCGGGCTGTCGGCAATCTGTCGAAATGGCACCGCAGAACACAGTTACAAGATGAACTCCGCCCCAATACAGGAAAACAATCCTTGCAACCTCCTTTCACTGTTCCTTACTCATTCTCGTTGAGTTGTTGTTGTGAGATTCTTTAAGACCGTAGTATACTATCGGGATAATTTGCAAGATTTCACTTTTAGCTGTAGTTGATTATTTAGACGACTGATTCGGAGGGATATTATGAGAGCAGGCGTCATAGATAAAGCCAATGCAATATCGGTAAAAGAGGTACCTTATCCCCGGTTAGAAAACGACGGCATAATTATGAAAGTCAAGGCAGCCGGAATCTGCGGCTCCGATGTTCACTTTTTTCAACGAGGCGGATCTGGCACTATCATGGGACATGAGTTTGCTGGTGATATCGTTGAAATCGGTAAGGATGTCAAAGACCTCAAGATCGGCGATAGGGTTGTCGCTATGGGCGGCAGAGGTTGTGGCGAATGCTACTGGTGCAAGCAGGGTGATTATATCAAATGCTCCAAACTGGGTTTTCTGGGTTACGCCTACTCCGGAGCTTTTGCGGAGTATGTCTTTGTTCCGTCTGCCCGGCTGGGACAATATGTCGGCAAATTGCCTGAAAAATTAAGCTATGAGGAAGGAGCAGCAGCCGAACCGCTGGCTGTCGCATTATACGCCGTGCAGCAAGCACAACCGAAACCGGATGATACTGTAGTCGTTATCGGGCTCGGTATCATCGGTTTGTGTATCATCCAGATATTGCAATCGCTTAATTTAACCCGGATATTCGCTAGCGGACACCGCACAAAACGGTTGGAACTAGCAAGGCAAAGTGGCGCCCGGTTGGTAGTAGATGCTTCCCGGGAAGATATTGTTCCCGTTGTCGCTCGTGAATCTGCCGGAAAAGGCGCCGATATCGTCTTCGAAGTTGCCGGATTCGAATCAACCTTTCAACAATCACTGAAGATGGTTCACCGCGGCGGCAAGGTTGAACTGGTAGGCTTGTACAGCCATCCCTTTATGTGGAGTCCTTCTGCCATCGTCGGTAACGATATTACGTTACTCGGTTGTGGTCTACGATGGGACTTACCGGGGGCTGTGGCGTTAATGGATAGTGGTGCGGTCGATACCAAACCGATGATCACCCATACTTTTCCCCTGGCGAACATCCAGGAAGCTTTTGAAACCCAGATCAATGCTCCTGATGCGATCAAAATAATTATTAGACCGTAGCCTGGAATTATGGAACTAAGCCAAATTCTTGCCCTCGTCATCTTCATCCTCCTCTTCATCGCAATCATCATCGGGAAGATACACCGCTTTATTCCGGCGGTTATTGCTGCTTTCCTTACCCTTACCGTCGTCTTTCTGTTGGTCATGAAGAGTCCTGAAACCGTTGTCCATGTACTCAATTTAGGTCAAATCGGACAGTTAAGCTTCTGGATTCCTGGACATGAACATATCGAAAGTAGAGGTATTAACTGGCAAACTATCATCTTCATCGGTGGCATGATGGCGATGGTGGAAAGCATGGGTAACGTCGGTTTTTTCGATTGGTTATGTTTATCAGTGGCCAAACTGGTTAAATATAAGGCAGTCCCGATCCTCATCAGTTTTACTCTCGTCTCCGGTTTTCTGGCTATGTTCATCGACAGTATTACAGTACTTCTTTTTATGAGCGCCATCGCCATCGAACTTTCCCGTTTGTTAAAACTGGATCCGGTTCTGTTTATTATCGCTATGATTTTCGCTGCTAATACCGGTGGCAGTGCAACGATGTCAGGAGATCCCCCTAATATCATTATCGGGACAGCACTGGGATATACGTTCATCGATTTTCTGATCAATACCGGTCCCGCTGCCTGGATGGGCTTGATCGCGGCGCTGGGCTTCTTCTACTTTGCTTATAGAAAGTCACTGAAGACAAAGAAAACCGAGGTAACAGCAATTACTTCTTACCCGGAGCCACGCGAAGCAATCTCCAATCCCTTCCTTTTTAAAGTGAACTTAGCAATTTTTATCCTGGTAATAATTCTGCTGGTGACCCATGCTGCTACCGGAATATCTGTCGCTTTGATAGGCGTGATTGCCGCAGTATTGACTCTAACCGCTTCATGGAAAAAAGCGGGGCACATACTCAAAAAGGTTGACTGGTATACGTTGCTGTTCTTTATCGGATTATTTGTGACCGTAGCTGGTCTCGAAGAAACTGGCGTGCTTAAAATTCTGGCTTCTTTTATTGGACATGTCTCTGGTGGTAATATCTTTATCGTCATACCAATCATCCTCTGGTTATCGGCGATTGTATCTTCAATTGTGGACAACATACCGTTTGCCGCAACGATGGTTCCGGTGATCTCCAGTATCGCACGCACTACCGGAATACCCTTACCCACATTAGCCTGGACTTTGGCGCTCGGGACAGACATCGGAGGGAATGCAACTCCTATCGGAGCTTCGGCAAATGTTGTCGGTACCGCCATCGCCGAGAGAGAAGGTTATCCGATTACCTGGAAACGTTACCTCAAAAATGCAGTCCTGCCGACGATCCTGGTACTGGTAATATGCTGGGCATATCTCATCCTGAGGTATACATAGACGAGGGAGGTGAAATGTGTTCGAACGGATTATTGTACCGCTTGATGGCTCTGAATTGGGGGAACAGGCAATCCCCTGGGCAGCAGAGATAGCTGCGATCATGAATTCAGAAATTCATTTCATAAGTGTTTCCCAGAACGAGTCAATTGACGAAAAAAGAATGCGACAGGGATATCTGGAACATAAAACCCATATTGTAGAGAGCCAGTTCGAAGTCTCCGGGACGAGGTCTCTCGCTTCTAAGACCCGGTCTGCCATTCTCGAGGGTGATTCCGCTTCAAAAATTATCGAGTACGCCAGGCAGCAAGACGCCGGGTTGTTAGTACTGGTTTCACACGGCAAATCCGGAATCATGTCGTGGGCTATGGGTAGCACCGCTTCGCGAATTCTCTCCCGGGTAAAGTGCCCGGTTCTTTTTATTCGCGCTATGCTGAAAGTAATCCGACCGAACCCGCTGCTTCAGCAAATTCTCGTACCACTGGACGGTTCTCCAAAAAGTGAGGAAATTGTCCCATACATCAACACACTCGGAACAAAGGTCGCGGTTCAAGTGACCTTTGTTCAGGTTATCAATCCGGATCGGAGTGTGATCTCGGTAGCTGGAGAACGAACCGTGCGTTTGCCTAAATTTGAACTGGACCGCCTCGAAGTAGATGCAAAAGCATACCTGAACAATTTAGTATTGGAATTACCTGCATATCAGGTGAATACCAAAGTTTGCATCGGAAAACCGGCTTTCGAGATCATGCAATATGCTGAAACCAACAATATAAGTCTGATCGGGGTAACGACCCGGGGCCAGACCAGGTCCAGCGAATGGCAATTCGGGCAAATTGTCCATAAATTAACTCAAAGCTCAAAAACCCCGCTACTGCTCGTACAAAGTAAGTCCGAATAATTATTAATAGCCACTGTGATTCCTCTCTTCGATTCTTCGGGATTTAGCTTTATAAAACCAAAATAGTCATGTTAAGAAGCACCAGATCTCCTGGAATGATCAAGACCGATCTTACTACAGGCAGTATCATCGGGAATCTCTGGTCGCTCTCTTGGCCTATGTTAATCACCAACACTGTTAATACTCTGGGACCGGCGATCGACATGATCTGGGTCGGGAAGCTCGGTTCAGCATCGATTGCAGGGGTCGGCGTGTCCGGTATCGTTGTCATGCTGGTGAACTCGTTGCTCAGCGGCATGTTCACTGGAATTATGGCTTTGATCGCCCGCTGCATTGGTTCCGGAGACGAAAAATCGGTAAACAGAATCGCCCAGCAGGCGTTTGTCCTGGCTGGCTTTTTTTCCTTGATGATGGCGTTGATCGGCATTTTCACGGCTCGTCATATCTTGCTTACCCTCGGTGTGGCACATAGTGTTGTCGATGAAGGTGCAGCTTATCTGCGGATTTTATTGGTCGGTATTGTAACGATGGCTGGATTACAGATCGGCCAGAGTATCATGCAGGCTTCCGGAGATACCCGGACACCCATGAAAATAAGCCTGGGTTACCGTGTCCTCCAGATAACTTTATGCCCCGCTTTTGTCTTTGGTTTCTGGATTATTCCCTCGATGGGTGTCAGTGGTGCAGCCTTGAGTAATATCGTCGCCCAGGGAATCGGCGCCGTGATCACTTTAAGCATTTTATTCAACAGCCATTCCCGTATTAAGGTCTCTTTACACCAATTCTCAATCGATTGGCATATCATCTGGCGGGCTATTCGCATCGGTATTCCGGCTTCTCTGACCCAGATAGAACGCAACTTTGCTGATCTGGTAATGGTGCGGCTGATCACTCCTTTCGGCACGATGGCTGTCGCCGCTCACTCTCTATCTCAACGTATCGACAGCTTTGTCCAGATGCCGGGGGGTGGTTTTGGCCAGGGAGCCGGTGTCATTGTCGGCCATAACCTTGGCGCTAAACAACCGGACCGGGCAGATAGAACAGCCTGGCTAGCCGCTGCTCTTGCGTCAGCGATCAGCATTACCTGTGCACTCGTCATCTGGTTCTGGGTTGAGAACCTGGTCGGCGTTTTCAGCCAGGAATCCAGCCTGGTAACCACCGCCAGTACGTTTTTGAGGATTCAGATTGTCGCTTATTTGTTTTGGGGATTGGTAGTAGCCTTGAGTCTTTGCCTGAACGGTGCCGGGGACACTATGGTTCCCATGATCACTAATTTTATCTCGATGTGGGGAGTTCAGATCGGACTCGGCTATATTCTGTCGCGCTATACCGACCTGGGCGTAAATGGATTGAGATGGGGCATGGCAATCGGTGTCGTCGTGCGTGCAGCGATTTACGTTATTTATTTCCGTACCGGAAGATGGAAATATAAAATTATATAACTCCGCTTCTTTTCTTGATTGACTTTCCCCGATGATGGGATGTAATATCGGACAATTAATTTTAACGAAAGGGATAACTGGGAGATAAACCTCCGCGTCACGAAAAAGAAATGAAAGACCAAAAATACTGGAACCCGATCCTTGAGACGATGCCCCGGGAAAGACTCCAGCAATTACAGTTGCGTAAATTCCAGCGTATTTTGAAATGGGCTTATGAGAATTCGCCCTTTTATCATCGCCTGTATCGCAAGGCCGGACTCGAACCGGGCGATATCAAAACCTTTGATGATATCTGCAAGGTTCCGAAGACCGATAAAGCAATGCTTCGCGAGATTCAGGGGATGGATCCTTTCCCTTACGGCGACATCCTCGCCGTCCCCCTGGAAGAGGTGACTGAATTACGACAGACTTCTGGTACGACCGGACAGCCGGTATATCACCCGGAAACATGGCAGGACTGGGAATGGTCCGCAGAATCATGGGCATATGCTTTGTATGCCCAGGGCTACCGGGAAACAGACCGCGTATTCCTGCCTTTCGGGTATAGCATTTTTATTGCGTTCTGGGCCGGCCATTATGCCGCAGAAAAAATCGGCTGCGAGGTGGTGCCGGGAGGTGTACTGGATACAGAAACCCGTATTCTGAAAATGCAAGAATTAAAGGTCACTGCGTTTATGGCTACCCCGACTTATATACTGGGCATGGCGGATACTGCCCGAAAAAAACTGGGGATCAACCCGTCGGTAGACATGGCCGTCCGGAGAATTACCGCCGCCGGCGAACCGGGAGCATGCATTCCGGCTACCAAGAAACGCATGGAAGAAGCCTGGGGCGCTAAAGTATACGACCAGGTCGGCGCAACTGAAATCGGACACTGGGGCTTTGAATGCGCAGCCCAATCGGGTGAGCACATTCTGGAAAACTTTCATCTTGTTGAAATCGAAGACCTGGAAACGAAACACATTATCGATACCGCCGGAGTTCAAGGTTCTATGATCATCACCACTTTCGACCGCCTGGCGCATCCCTGTATCAGGTTCGATTCCAAAGATATCATTGAGCTAAGCTCCTTGGAACGCTGCGAATGCGGACGCACCTTCCGGTTGCTTAACGGCGGCGTATTGGGACGCTCGGATGATATCACAAAAGTGAAGGGCGTGTTACTGTCTCCCGCCGCTATCGAGGAAGTAGTACGCAGTCTCCCCGAACTCAGTGATGAATACCAGGTCGTCGTTACTAAAAAAGGAGACATCGACGATATCACCCTCAAAGTAGAAATTTTACCGGAACATAAAAAAGATGTGGCGGCTATAGAAGACAGACTGGTCAACCAATTGAGATTGAAAACCAACCTGAGATACATCCTGGAATTCCACGATTACGGCAGACTGCCCCGTTCTGCATTAAAATCCAGACATTTCCTCGATATGAGAAAAACCGCTCATTAATTTATTATGGACATATCCATTTCGATCGTCTGTTTTTACGATTATTGTCATATATGATATCATTCTTCTGATGTTTATTTCGTTTATTCCGGGAGGTATATATGGGGGACGCGCTCTCAGGAGTCAAGGTTATTGAATTCAGCGATTTTATCACCGGACCTTACTGCGGCAGACTCCTTGCAGGACTGGGTGCTGAAGTAATCAAAATAGAACAACCGGGTATCGGTGATAAAGCTCGTTCTTGGGGTCCCTTCCCTCAGGATCTACCACATCCTGAAAAAAGCGGACTGTTCCTGTATCTTAATATGAATAAACTGGGCATCACTCTGAACACCGGATCATCCACTGGGAAAAAACTGTTCTACGAATTGATAGAATGGGCTGATGTGTTAATCGAGAACCATTCGCGTCTCGAAATGAGACGGCTTGGTTTTGATTACCGCACTCTCAAAAAAATCAACCCTTCACTGGTAATGACTTCGATTACTCCGTTCGGCTATACCGGTCCATTTCGTGATTATCGAAGTTGCGATATGATCAATACACATGTCAGCGGTATGGCCTTCGGTAACCCGGCAGAAGGCGTCGATGATCCGGAAACCCAACCACCGTTAAAACAACCGGCGCATACCTCCGACTTCATGGTCGGCCTTAGTTCTGGAGTAGCTACTATGACAGCGCTGCTCGGTAGAAAACGGGGAGGTCCCGGTCAGCATGTAGATCTGTCCGCTCAGGAAGCCCTGGCTTCCGTTGGCCGGCAGGAACTGGCTTTTTACGTGGGTGCTAAGATGCCCCCTACCCGCCAAAAAGGCCGGAAAATTCGCGGCGGAATCCTTTATCCCTCTAAAGATGGTTTTGTCTGTCTCTGGGCTGGACCTTTCAGAGATAAATTGGTAGCTATGATGGGAAATCCCGACTGGGCTAATACCGAAATTTTCCAGAATCCCAATTTATTGTCCGGGCACATGGATGAATTCAATGCTCTGGTAACCTCCTGGACAACGGAACACACCTCGTCTGAAATTGAAAAAATTGCCATTCAATTCGGTGTTCCTTGCTCGCCTATCAGAACTGTCCAGGAAGTTGTCGACGACCGGCAACTCGCTTATCGCAATTTCTTCATCGAACTTGATCACCCGGTTGCCGGTCGGATGAAATATCCGGGGGCCCCTTACCAGTTATCCGGTACCCCTTGGCGGGCTCGTCGCCCGGCGCCTTGCCTCGGCGAGCACAATCAGCAAGTCTTCGGCCAGATACTCGGGCATAACAATGACTACTTATTGAAATTAAATCAAGCAGGGGTGATCTGATCGAGGCTTACCAGCTTCATCAGACACTGATGGAGAACAATATGAAACAGGGACTGCCTTTAACCGGAATAAGAGTTCTGGATTTCGGACAGATGTGGGCCGGACCTCATGTGACACAGTGGTTATCCGTTGCCGGAGCTGAGGTCCTCAAAATTGAAACCACACTAAAAATAGATTTTATGCGGAACGTCGGGATTCCAGCCTCTATCCCTTTCTCCGAACGCACCGCCAATCATGGTAGTGCCTTTGCTTCTCTAAACTACGGGAAAAAAAGCCTTACTCTGAATATGCGAATGCCTGGAGCTATTGAAATTTTTAAAGACCTGGTTAAAATCAGTGATGTAGTCACCGAAAACTTTGGCGGCGCAGTTCTGGACCGATGGGGTATCGGGTATAAAGACTTGCAAAAGTTCAAGCCGGATATTATTCTGTATGCCGGTTCCGGTTATGGCAGGACTGGACCGCACAGCGAACGTCCGGCTTATGCCGAGATTGTGGAAGCCTTCGACGGATCATCTTCAGCCAACGGATATCCCGGAGGCGATCCCAATACTGTCGGCGTGGCTCCCTGGATGGACGCCGGACAGGCTATGCACGGCGCTTTTGCCATATTGAGTGCGCTTTACCATCGGGAACAGACCGGAGAAGGCCAACTCATCGATGCAGCGATGATCGAAGGGAGCGCTAACTTCCTCGGTGAATTGATTATGGACAATATAATGAACGGACGTATCGGTGAAAGAATGGGGAACCGTGATAAAATAATGGCTCCTCACGGCTGTTACCGGTGTAAAGGTGAATATAACTGGGTTGCCATTGCAGTCTCCGAAGATAAGGAATGGCAAGCTTTGTGTAAAGTCCTGGGGTATCCCTCGTGGTCCCGTAAACCGGAGTTTAGTAACTCCTTGAGCCGCTGGCAAAACCAGGATGCATTAGATGTCTATATCAATTCATGGACACGAGAACGGGATGCGTATGAAATCACCGCAACCCTGCAAAAAGCCGGGGTGATGGCTGGGCCCAGCCTCGGACCCCGAGAACTGGTGGAAGACCCCCAATTAAAATATCGTGGTTTCTTCGTAGAGAACGAACATCCGGTTATCGGAAAACTGCAGTATGCCGGTCTTGCCTGGCGGCTTAGCAACGCGCCGCCTGGTAACTACGGGCCATCCCCCCTGCTCGGTGAACACAACCACTATGTCCTGGGCCGGTTGCTTGGCAAGTCCGATAGTGAAATTAACGACCTTATCAAGGAAAAAGTCCTTCTCTAAGCAGATTTTCATCAAAAAGGAGGAGATAGTTTGAGTAAGATTATGACTATGCATGAGGCGGTCTCCCGCTTCGTACACAGTGGCGACACCATTTTTATTTCCGGGTGTCAGCATGGTGAACCGACTGCTGCAGTCTACGAAATCATCAGGCAACGCATCGATCGTCTTACTGTTATCGCCGCCCTGGTGGGTTCGATTTCCTTTATGATCGGTGAAGGATTGGTTACCAGGTTGATCACCGGTTACTTCCCCCAGGACGAAAAACAGAGTCATACCCTGGTTAAAGCCAGAAAAACCGGAAGGCGTCCGGTTATTGAGGAATATTCCCACTTCGGCATCAGCATGGCGCTGTTCGCCGGCCAGATCGGCATACCGTTCATGCCCACCAGCGCTCAATTAGGGTCTGATATGCTGAAATACAACTCCAATCTAAAAGAGTTCAACTGTCCTTTCACGGGCAATAAACTCATCGGAGTCAAAGCGGTCGTTCCCGATGTCGCCCTGTTTCACACGCAGCGTTGTGATGCCCGGGGAAACGCCCAAAAATGGGGAAGTCTGGGTGTCGACCAGGAAGGCGTCAACGCCAGTCGTAACATTATCGTCACCACAGAAAAAATCGTTGATAGCGATGTTATCCAGCGGGACCCCAACCGGACAATCGTCCCCGGATTCCGGGTAAGTGCCGTCGTGGAACAGCCTTTCGGTGCCTATCCGATGCACCTGGCCGGTTGTTATAATGGCGACAATATGAATATGATGCGCAGTATAGCAGGACCAGATGGCTATGAAGCATTCGTAAAAAAATATATCTATGGCGTTGCGGACTTTAACCAGTATCGGGAAATATTTTCGGCTGAAAAAGGCGAGGATTATTTTAATAATCTCAGGATTAAAGAACCGCTTTACAGTGAACCGATCATTTCCGGTTTATAAGGAGAGCATTATGAGCGAGACGCAAAATTTGCAATTCACACCAGCCGACCAGATGGTCGTTTCTGCAGCCCGCCATGTGAAAGATAATGATTCGATTTATGTCGGTGTGGGCCTGCCGATGCTGGCGGCGTTGTTGGCCAAACACAGCCACGCGCCCAATGCCACGGTTGTTATTGAAAATGGAATCATCAGGACCAGGCTTTATGATCTGCCGCCGGGAACTGATTCGCTCGGTGTCCACAAGCAGGCTGACCAGTTAACCAGTCTCTTTTATATCAATTGTCTCGGCCAGGCTGGCTATATGACGATGGGTTTTATGGGGGGTGGCCAGGTTGACCGCTACGGCAACATTAATGATACCGTTATCGGTGATTATCATAAACCGGTACACCGTTGGCCCGGAAGCGGCGGCGGTAATGATGTCATGAGCTTCTGTAAAAGGACTGTCGTTATCCTGCGGCAATCGAAACAGCGGTTCCCGGAAAAGGTTGATTTCGTTACCTGCCCCGGTTATTTTGACGGTACACCAAACCGCCGCGAAAAAGAAGGACTGCCGCCCGGAACCGGTCCGGTCGCCGTCGTTACCGATCTTGGTATTTTTGGTTTCGAGAACGGCGAGATGATACTGGAATCTTACCACGCCGCCTGCGGAGTTACACTTGATAAAGTAAAGTCCGAAGTCTCCTGGGACCTGAAATTTTCACCGCTTCTCAAGACTACAGAACCACCGACTACCGCAGAATTACGCCTTCTCCGGGAAAAGATCGACCCGCAACAGCTCTGGGCAGGAGGTAAAAGAAATCTGTCTGGCGCAAAAAAAGCGGAGTCCTAGCAATATTTTGTCGACTAGAACAGCATACGGTACGGGAGGACAACCATGAAAATTCTGGGACTATCCTGCAGCCCAAGAGAAACCGGCAATACGGTAACCCTGTTAAAACAGGCACTGGCAGGAGCTCAATTTGAAGGAGCCGAAACCGAACTTTACAGTGTTGCCGGGAAGGACCTGAAACCTTGCGATGCCTGCATGGCATGTAACAAAACCGGTTTATGTAACATGAAAGATGATATGCCAGAACTTTTTTCGAAGATTCTGTCTGCCGATGGTGTCATCTTCGGCTCGCCGGTATATTTCTACGGTATGACCGCACAGGCAAAAGCGATTATCGACCGGTCGATTTCGCTGGGAGGTACCGGCAGAAGTATGGCCAATAAAGTCGGCGGTGTCATCGTCACCGGCGGCAGTCTCGGCCTGGTTGATGCTCTTAAGGATTATTACTTTTACATGGTTACGCGCCAGATGATACCGGCAAACTACGTTGCCGCTTACCCCAGAGGAGACTTCAATCAAATGGAGAAATGTTTGAAAGCTACCTATGATCTCGGCCGCCAGATGGTCCTGATCGCCCGACAGAATTTTCATTATCCGGTTGAGATTCCGAGGTCCTCTTTCGCTTTCGGAACACATACTTTATAACAAGATACCAACAATCGCAGGTACACTGATATGCCGGAGAAGAATATTTGCCGTAGCACAGGTTTTCAGTGGGGCAGTTGCACCTACGTCATGGGTATTTTGAATACCTCTCCGGAATCATTCTCCGGAGATGGAGTTGGTGATATCGATGCCGCAGTTGAACAGGCTAAACACATGGAGTCCGAAGGAGCAGACATCCTCGATATCGGTGGAGAATCTACAAAGCCGGGATATACCCCTGTTTCTGTTGCCGATGAACTTAAAAGAGTTATTCCGGTTATCGAAAAGGTCGTCCGGGTCATCTCCATTCCGATAAGCATCGACACCAGTAAATACGAGGTCGCCCTGCAAGCAGTCCGGGCAGGAGCCCGCATTCTGAACGACCAGTGGGGTTTAAAAACCGACCGCCGTATCGCCCGGCTCGCAGCCGATTTTAACCTGCCTATCATCATGATGAGCAATCAGCGGGATCATGGCAGCTATGACGCTGTAGCGGAACGGGATACCGGCAACTACGCCGATATCATCGCCGAAGTGACTGCCTCTCTCCGCCAGAGTATCGAAACCGCCCGCGAAATCGGTGTGCCTGATGCAAATATCATCGTCGATCCCGGACTGGGTTTCGGTAAAACCTGGCAACAGGATATCGAGATCATACGGCGTCTTGCCGAACTCAAAGTACTGAGTAAACCGATTTTAATCGGCCCGTCGCGGAAATCGCTTATTAAAATGGTGCTGCACACTCCAGTCGCCGACCGCGTCGAAGGCACTACTGCCGCGGTCGCCATTGGAATTGCTCATGGAGCCGACATTGTGCGCGTCCATGATGTTAAACATATCGCTCGGGTATGTAAAATGACCGATGCTATCGTTCGCGGTATTCGCTGAACTCCGCTTTTTGATCATGTCCACGAATCAAGCACAAATTCGGGTACATGTCCATCCCCGCCCCACCCGCAGTACCCTCGTCGGCTTCATCGACGACGCTCTGCTTGATAAAACAATATCCGGTCATTAATCGGATTTTCCCCGCTACTCTTCTGGTTGGTTTTTATGCTGTCAACCGGGCCAACATTCCGGCATCGAAAGCTGCTCTGCGTCCCGGGCAGCGGAATTGCGTACACAACCGGCAGGTTTCAAACCCGTCATCGTTGGCGAAATAGATGCCGGAACGCGATTTGACCGGTTTGATCATGCATCCTTCGGTCAGGATAACACCCAGTTCGTCCGCGGCACTATTCAATATTGTAAACAACGGCTTTTGTTCGGTCAACGGCCAGTCTTCAATTTCGCCGGGATTGATATGCGTCAGTCTCCGTTGCGGATAACGGCTTTTTAAATGCGTTTCAAACGCTTTGCCCGCTGCACCTAGAATCATCGTCTTCACCGCATCCAGGCGATAACGGCTTAACATATCATTTTGCGGTAGCGTCAGGGCATCGAGTTCCGGGCCGATTGTTACTATATATACGAAGACCGGTTCGTTCTCGTCCAGTACCTTTGTCAGCACCCGGCTCTTAAATACTTTCCCGCCAACATGAAACGAAGACCCGTCGATATGTTCAATCTTCAATGGCCGGTACACTGCCCTTGGCCGGGCTACCTTTTTCACCATCTCGATCAATCCGGAAGCGACTTCAGTCAAATCCGTTTCGACCGACCGCATCTTGATTTGTTTGGCAACGGCTGCCACGTCCAGCTCAAAAGGCAAAACTAGAATTACTTCCTGTCCGAGATGAAAATCGTATCCCATGCATCATTATCCGATTATTTTGCTGGAGCAGCTTTCTCTTCGATAACAACCGATTTAATTCTGACATCCTTTGTCGGGGTAGACGGTTCAGATCCGGTCACCGGGATACTGGCGATCTTGCTGACTACATCCATACCACCGGTCACAATTCCAAATATATTGTAGTTCGGCATATAATTGAGGTTCTTCGATTGGGAACCGGTACAGATAAAAAACTGGCTGCCGTTCGTGTTCGGACCGGAATTAGCCATCGCGACGATCCCTGGACCGTATTTGCGAGCGGGCGGAAGTTCATCAGCAAACTGATAACCCGGACCTCCCCGGCCTGTTCCGGTCGGGTCACCACCCTGGATGACAAAATCCTTGACGATCCGGTGAAATTTCACACCGTTAAAAAATCCCTGCCTTGACAGAAAAACAAAATTATTCACTGTTATCGGTGATTCTTTGGGTAACAATTCGATGAGAATGTCACCGTAGTTGGTCTGCAAAGTTGCCGTATATAATTTGTTTACATCGATAGCCATTGCCGGCGGTGTGTTCCAACTCATCTTTTTCCCTTCACAGCCGACGGCTATTCCGAGTACCAGAACAATACAGATCAAGCCAAACAGGTTTCTCGTCTTGAACATCGGCAGATTCCTCGCGTTTTATTTTAGTGTAACACGGTACTGAAATGCAGGCAATTTTTTCGGCACAGCTTTTGACCGGAATACGCCTTATGTGATTATCCCCATTACCTTCCCGGTATCTCTGGTATCATATCCCCCAAGAGACGATATGATATCTTTAAATTCTTGACTCCCTACAACCGTTAACAGTGGTTCCATCAGCGGACTCTGATAATAACCCCACGGTATAGCCAGGTCATACCTTTCTTCCAGCAAAGGGAGGAAATCAAGCCCCAGCGCTCTGGATGCCGCCAGAATACCCAGCCCCACATCAGCCGCCCCGCTGGCAATAATAGCAGCAACCCCGGTATGAGAAAATTCCTCCCGGTGATAACCGCTGATATTCGCCGCGTTATATCCGGCTTGCTTTAACTTGTAATCCAGTAAAACACGCGTCCCGGAACCCGGTTGGCGGTTCACAAAACTGACCTCTGGACGTAACAAATCAGCAAGACTGGTAATCCTTTTCGGATTTCCGCTTGCTACTATCAAGCCTTGTTGACGATAAACCAGGTTCACCAGCACTATCTTCTCACCCGGTAATAGTTCCTTGATAAATTTAATATTATACTCGCCGGTTTTTTCATCCAGCAGGTGAGTTCCGGCGAGATGCGCCTCTTTTCTCTTCAATGCTAGCAACCCGCCCATGCTCCCGACATGGGCTGAAGATAATCTCTTTCCCGGGAAATGCTTGTGAAGTAACGAGTTGATGATATCCTGCGACATATCGTGACTGCCTATGCTCACGATCGTGTTTTCTATCTCTTCAAATGTACGCCGCAGTTCCACTTCAACGGTACCGCCGGCATCCAGTCCCTGGGAGAGACGGGGAATTACCATTATCCCGTCGGCACGCACCAGCGAAGATATCACACCTGCCGCACGGGACAGCGGAGTAGCGATGATACGGTCGCCTATTTTCCCCAACGTGACACGGATATATTCGTCCTGGCCTATTGGGGACGATATCTTGCGGCTGACGGTTGCCTTGATTTTCGGCCGGGCAATCGGTGTTATACCGAGCAACCTTGATACTACCGGCCGGACGACCAGTTCGGTAGTTATCAGGGCCGATACCGGATATCCCGGTATACCGATCAGCGGTTTGTTGCGCGCCACTCCCAGTATCGTCGGGTGGCCGGGTCTGATAGCGATACCATGCACCACGAGACTCCCCAATTCTTCGACAATAGTTGCTGTATAATCACGGCTCCCTGCCGATGAACCCGCATTAACCACCACAATATCGCATAAGTCCAACGCCTTCGAGATCGTCTGTTTCAGTTCATCCCTGTTATCCGGTGTAATTGGAAAACGTGATGTTTCCGCGCCCCATTCATTGATCTGTTCCGATAGCATCAACGAGTTGTACTCAATGATATTCCCGGGTTTTAAGGCAAACCCCGGTTTTACCAGTTCCGAACCTGTAGGAATAACCGCCACCTTCGGTCTCCGGCGCACTGAGATCTCGGTTATTCCTGCCGCCGAGACAGCGCCTAGATCGCAAGGACGGAGAGCATGGTTTTCGGGCAACACCAATTCAGTCGCGACGATGTCCTCGCCAAGCGGTCTTACGTTTTGCCAGGGCGGTACCGCCGCTCGTATCTCGGCCTCTGCCTCATTGATCAACTGTATGTCCTCCACCATGATAACCGCGTTGGTGCCCTCCGGAATCGCATTACCGGTATCCACCCAGAAAGCATCAACACCCATTTTCAACAGCTTTGGCAAAGTACGGGTAGTTCCGACAGTTACTGCCGCATTGACTGCAATACCGTCCATCGCAGCGGCGTGGTAATGAGGTGATGAGATTTTCGCCCAGACTGGTTGGGCAGTGATCCGACCGACCGCTTCTTCGACCGGAACTAACTCACCCGGGAGCGGTTGAAACCCTGCCTCTTGGAGATTGAAAAAAAAGCGTTTTAAAGCCTCTTCTATTGGAATATCTTCTAGATAAGTCTCTCTGGCCATTTCTTTTCCTAAAACAACCTCACACTTACTGACTCGCCGGTATTCAGACCATGTTTATCCAGGGGAACCCGTACCCAACCATCCGCTTGTACCAGCGTAGTGATCAAATTCGACTCTCCGAATACAGGCGTTGCCAGGTATTGTCCGTTGCTTTCTTTGATTATCACCGGGACGTAATCCTCGCGTCCCGTTGTCGATGCTATATTATGTGTTAGCCGGGCATAGACCTCCGGTTGCCGTGGAATTTGCATACACCCGCCAGCCCTGTACATCGTTGGCCGGACAAATAGCTCGAAAACAACCACTGCAGAAACCGGGTTCCCCGGCAGACCAAATACAGGCTTATCCCCGATAAATGCTATTATGGTCGGTTTCCCCGGTCGTAACGAAATACCGTGAACTAATACGCCGGGTTCCCCCAGTGAAGCAATAACCCGCGCCGTAATATCCCGGGTACTCACGGAACTACCGGAAGAAATTACCAGTATCTCTGCCTGCTTGATACTACTTTCGGCAACTTTATGTAAAGTTATTTCATCATCTTTCAACAAGCCGTACGATACCGGTATTCCCCCGTATTGCCGCACCAGGTTGGAAATCGTGTAAGTATTGATGTCCCTCACCTGTCCGCTTGTCGGATTGACATGGGGCGGCACAACTTCGTCACCCGCAGAAATAATTCCCACTAACGGCTTTTTATATACCGCTACCGAAGTGATTCCCAGTGCCGTTAGGCCGCCGATATCCTGCGGTCTTAATATGTGACCCCGGAGAAACAATCGAACGCCTTCCTTGATATCATCGCCAATCCTCAGGGTATTCTCTCCGGGAGCCAGTGGCTTCGTAATCTCTATTGTCGTACCGTCCGCTATTTGCGTATTTTCCATCATCACCACTGAATCGGCTCCCTCCGCCACCATGCCGCCGGTGTGTACTTTTACCGCCTCCCCCTGGCGCACTACAAGTGGTGCTGGTTTTCCCATTGGCATTTCCCCGCTAACCCGGAGATATGCTGGTAACCCTTCGCTGGCGCCGTAAGTATCGCTGGCCCGCACCGCATAACCGTCCATCGTGGAACGATTGAATGAAGGCAAGTTCTCCGGTGAGATGATATCGCCGGCGACGATACGTCCGAGGGCTTCTGCGGTATTAATAATCTCGGTAGTCACTAATGTTTTAAGACGACCGGAGATAATTTTCAAGGCATCATCGGGAGTAACCAGCTTTAAAAATTCAGTCACTTACTCGTACCTGTTAAAATATTGTTCAAAGCGTGTCTCTTATTGTACACGACTTTCCAGTGATTACGGTATTATTTTTTATTGAAAGGTAATATGCGGTATTTGTCATCCATGATAGAATAGTTGCAGAAAACAAAGGAAGGAGTGTTATTTATGGTAGGAGGTTATATGGGTAAGGTCCTTTACGCTGACCTTACCACCGGTATACTGAAAGATGAGATTCTGGACGAACGAATACTGCGTGACTTCATCGGCGGTTACGGCTTAGGCGCACGGATTATCTACAGCCGCCAGAAACCCGGAGCCGACCCGCTTGGCCCGGATAACATACTCGGATTCCTTGCCGGCCCCTTAACCGGCACAGCGGCGCCGACAGGTGCGAGATATACTGTCGTCGGGAAATCACCGTTAACCGGGGGATGGGGCGACGCCAATTCGGGAGGTGATTTCGGACCTTACCTGAAATTTGCCGGTTATGATGCAGTCTTCGTTTCCGGGATTTCGCCCAAACCGGTCTATATCCTCCTCGACGAAGGCCAGGCATCTCTGAAAGATGCCTCGTCGATCTGGGGAAAAGATGCCTACGATACTGAAGATAGTTTAATGGCCGAATATGGCAAGCAAAGCCGCGTTGCCTGCATCGGCCAAAGCGGTGAGAATCTTTCGCTGATCGCCTGCGTTATGACTGACCGCGGCTCGGCTGCCGGCCGCTCCGGATTGGGTGCAGTCATGGGTTCCAAGAAATTGAAGGCAGTTGTGGCCCGGGGCACCCGACAGGTACCCATTGCCGACAAAGAAGCTCTGGATCAACTGCGGATGGAACAAATTAAAGGCTGGCAAGTTCCCCGCCCGCCCCATAATATGACCTTGATTGAAAGACAGCATAAATATGGTACCAGTACCATAACTTATAACTCCGATCACAGCGGTGACTCGCCGGTTCGTAATTGGGGCGGTGTCGGCATTGTCGATGTCCCGGACCGGTCCCCGCTCCATGAAGATGTTGTTGCCCGGATGGTAACCAGACTCAGTGGTTGCTGGCATTGTCCTATCGGCTGTAAGGCGATTCTAAAAGAAGGGAGCGAATATAAATATGCCGCCGGTAGCCGCCGCCCGGAATATGAAACAGCTTCCAGTTTCGGCGTTAACTGCAGCAATAACAATGTCGAGGCAATCAATATGGCTAACGACATCTGCAACCGCGCTGGATTGGATACTATTTCCGCAGGTACAGCAGTCTCATTCGCTATCGAATGCTATGAAAACGGCGTCCTCACTAAAGCCGACACCGGCGGCATCGAACTTACCTGGGGTAATCACAGAGCGATGATCGCCCTGACCCAAAAAATCGCCAGCCGGGATGGTCTGGGCGATGTCCTGGCTGACGGCGTGAAAAAGGCTGCCGAAAGAATTGGCAGAGGAGCCGAAAAATACGCTGTCCATATCGCCGGCCAGGAAGTAGGCATGCACGACCCCAAGCTCGTTTCGCCGTTCGGTGGTTTCAATATTGCCGGCTATCTGTTAGATGCCACACCAGGCCGCCATACCGCCGGTTTCGGCCCTGCTAGTTTCAGCAAACACATCACTAATTCTTGCGGCGTCTGCTACGTCGGCTACGGATTCGGCGGCGCACCGGATAACCCGGTTCGCTTAGCCGCCTATATGAAAGCGATAACCGGATTCGATTTAACTCCTGCGGATATGCTCAAAATCGGTGAACGAATTGCCAATATCAGGCACGCTTTCAACCTCCGTGAAGGAATCAACCAGCTTAATTGGTTCGTGCACCCCCGTATCATAGGCGATCCGCCCCTGCAGACTGGACCGCTGGCCGGTGTATCTGCCGAATTTACATCGATTGTTTACTGGAATCTGGGCGCTCTTGACTGGGATAGGGTAACCACCAGGCCCAGCAAGGCGAAACTACTCTCTCTCGGGCTGGATGACGTGGCCCGTGACCTTTGGCCGGAGCGAAAGCCTCCATTCTAGGATATTTGCTTTCAGATGTATCTGGATTTTCTGTGAATGTTATCCTGAAAAAGTGAAAAGGATACATAATCTCGGGGTGGGGAAGACAAGCGAAAGCTGACACTCCCTTCCCTGAGATCAACCCCTCCGGGATGTTTAAGGTTAAGATCGTCTTCCATGGTTTAAAGACAACCTAAGGTGGATAATAATGAAATTAGCAGTAGAAATGTACGGTTTGTCACCGTTCACCGAACTTAATAAAATCGATATCGAGATTCCGGACCAATCTGAGTTTGGCGATGTTTTACTCGCCTTGACTGACAAAATCCCTTCTTTCAAAGGTCCCGTTGTTGACATCGCAAAAAAGACACTGATTGAAACCTACGGACTGTACATCAACGGTCAATTCATCGATCCGAATGAATCGGTACGGATAAAAGAAGGAGACCGGGTGGTCATCATCTTGTTGGCGGTGGGAGGTTGATATTTACTTTCGGAACTGACGAACTCAGGTAATTCCTTAACTGCTGTTGTGTAGAAAGAATTGCTTGGAATTACCGGTTCTGGGCATTAATACTATTCAACCCCCGATAACGCGCTGTCCTCAGTTCCAGGATATAAGGCTCGGCATCCGGCATCGACGAAGCTTTCGCATTCGTTACTTCTTTTTCTATATCATATGGAACACGCACCAGTTCTACGGAAAAAGGCCCGTCCACCGGGCTGTTGTAATGTCCTTCCAGGATCGCATAACTTGGCGTGGGAATATCTAGCGGATTTCCGATACTACCTGCGTTGAATAACAATTTATTGCCGTATTCTTTCCTGAAGCAATAATGAATATCAGCGTAACCGACCACATCGGGGACAAAATCGTTAGCAGTATGGTTAGTGTTTAAAAACATCTCCAGGTGCTTCTCTGTCGGATCGTTATGAAATACACGGTAAAATAGCCCCTGCGGTGAAGCGTGCAGCAACCTTACTTTCCGACCGCTCAGCAAAAAATCGATCGAAAACCGCAGCCGGGCAAGGTTCTCCAACCGCTCCGGCCCCAGGCGAGAGCGGTGCCAATCGATATGATGCTGTAACTTTTCCGGAATTGGTATGCCGGGGTCGATCAGCGCAACCTGGGCATCCCAGTTGCCCATCACACCATCTTCGCAGAACCCGCAGGCCATATCCAGCGCCATTGCCGGATTTGGGCCCTTACCCACAAAATCCCCCAGGCAGAATACTCTTCTGATGTTTCGGCTTTTTATGTCTTTGATTACGGCTTCGAGTGCTGTAACATTACCGTGAATATCTGAGATTACGGCTACTTGTTCCACAATACCTCCTCTCGATCACCTTCTCATCACAATTTAAATAAAATGGAAGACAACCTCGATAGATCTGCCCATTTGATTAAGGTATCTTAAAAAACGCCGACAGCTCGCGCGGGATAGTTTAATGCTCACCCGCTGGCATTTCGCTCCGGAATACGTCCTGGTGGATAATCTCTTTCAAGTCCTTCCGGGGACGCGGGCTGGGAGATTCGTCCGGATAACCCAGCGGTGTTAATGCTACCACTACCGAACCTTTGGTAACCTTTAAGACTTCCTCTGCCGCTTTTGCATCAAAAGCGCCCACAATCACCGTGCCTAACCCGAGAGCGTGGGCGGCCAAAACCAGGTTCTCTGTAGCCAGTGCTGTATCGTACATGTACCAATATTCACCCTTGTTGGTAGCATAATCACGGGGTTCTTTATAAAACGTGCCCGATTTCTTCAGATCAGCACAAATGGCAATAGCTATCGGGGCTTGTTTTATCGCCAATGCAACCGCGTTCGGGCGATCGGTCACGCCGAACAAAGTATCGGCCAGCTTCGCCTTAATCTCCGGATTGCGGACAACCACAAAATGCCAGCATTGTGAATTGCCCCACGAAGGTGCAAGTCGGGCTGCCTCCAGAACCGCTTCCACTTTACTATCATCTACCGGATCCGTTTTATATCTGCGAATGCTTCTCCGGCTTTTAATTGCCTCAAAAATATCCATTCCTATCTCCTTTTAAGTAGTATTAGATCTTTATCTTTCGTTATAACTGGTTGGTTGCGTCCGGGAATACGGCCACCTTCGCCCTGGTGCCGTGCCATTCCATCAAACGTCCGATAACTTCCGCCCATTGACTCGGAAAATAAACTCGCGGCAGGTCTTTTTCGGCAAACCGGTCCCAGTTCCGGGCTTCGGGATACTCCGTATAAAAAACACAGTGTTTGACCCATGCCGGCGGGCTCATTTTGTTCATCAATTTTCCGCCGTAAGTCTTCCCCCAGTTACCAAAGAGATAATGCCCGATTTGTCCCAGATGGGAATTAGCCACCAGCACTGCTGTGCCGCCGTCCCTGGTTACTGAATTAAAAGCCACTCCGGAAGCGATGTTGCCCTCATTCGCTTTGCAGTAAGCATTCGCGATAACAATATCGTTATCCTGGGTCGATGGCACGTAAAAATGTTTTCTCGCTTCCTCGATTGCTACTTTTTGTGATGCCTCTGTATCGCCGGCAAATATCGCAACGACCTCGGCCCGGTGATTTAACATGCAGTGCACTGAAAAATCGAGCCCTGCCATCCGGGCAAATTCCATAGCATCCCGCAGGTTGGGATTCATGGCACTGCGGAATTTCGGATCCGGGGCTCCGGATGGGTCTTTCGGCCGGTGTATTGTCCCGTGATGTTCAACGATGCTTTCGTATGACGCCACCCCCGGCATGATCATCTTTCCTCCACCACTGAAGCCGTAACTGACATGGGGAGAGATGTCTCCGATAGCAATCTTCAGGTCGCATGACATTACCTCACTGCTTACCTCCACTCTGGTGCCGAAACTCGTCGTCCCTAAAAAAGTACAATTTAAAAAAGGGACATGATTGTATACCGGGTAATGCGCCATGATGTCTTCGCCAACCTTTTTCACAAGCGCTGCCCGGTCCCATGACTGATGCGCTCCGTTGGCGCAGATAAACTCGATTACATTATCTTGAATACCGGCTTTCTTTAACTCGCGTATTATCACCGGTGCGATCCGCCACGTCGGCGTACCCCGCGCCATATCATCAAAAAGGATGCAGACTTTCTGCTTTCCTTTCGCCAGATCTTCTAGTTTTGACGAGCCGATCGGAGACATGATTGCCGATTCGATCTGTGCATCGGTTAAAGCCGGCCGGTCGGCTCCGTTAATGTCATGAACCTTGACCTCCCAACAGTCAGGTAAATAATATTCCACTTCATGAGGGTCATCGCTCCAGGCATATTGCATCAACTGGACTGAGCCCATAACCACCTCCAGTAAGAATTTGATCCAGTCAAACAGCTACCGACAGGTATTATGTTTATCTCGGAAGTTGTCGTAGTCTAACGAAAGCCGTTCCGGCGTGTCAAGAAAAAGCAGTTGATCAGTCCTGGAGTTTTACAGTATGCTCGCCATCATTGTCCAGTCTCGTTCTTCGCTCCCTGATTTCGACCGCATTCTGCTTTATTTCCATTTCCATTATTCGATTGTTCATCTAAGGCATTCTGGCAATCACCGGATTTCATCATATAAATCGCTATAACGATTCTTAAATATTCTGATATGTTATACTATTTTGCACATTCCCCCTGAAAGTGAGGAACCACCATGGGGCGCCTCGGGCAACGTAAACAAAAACCGTCCTCGGTGAGGAAAGCCTGGATTTTGGATCGAGCAGAGACACTTTTCTGGCAGAAAGGATACGCCGGAACCAGTATGATCGATATCGCTCGGGCTTGTAATTGTCGACCGGCGAATATCTACAACTATTTTACGAACAAAGAGGAGATTCTTTACGAGGTCATCCTGAATATGACCAATCAAATGCTCGATAAGATCAAACCGCTCGGCGAAGATGACCGGACCTGTCCGGTAGACCTGTTGCGTTCATTTGTCAACACCCATTTTGGCTTCCTTGTTAATATGAAAAAGTCGATCATTTCCATTACCGATACCGGGTTAAAAGACCTCTCGCCGGAACACCGGGATGAAATAATAAAACTGCGTAAATTTTATGATGATATATTGCGAAAAATACTTCGTCGTGGTCGTGATTCCGGCCATTTTTCTGATATCGATGCACAGATTGTCAGCTATCTTATTCCATCTTTGATCATACGGAGTAATATCTGGTATTCACCGGATGGAAGGTTATCTGCGGAGCAAATCAGTGATATCATATTTAGCTTCATTTATGAAGGTATTCGCTTACGTAACGCATAAATTACGCTGGGTTACGTCAATTGCCGGGTTGCCTGTATATTACATATCCCCAGGTTCGTCAAAATCGGGGCACCGTAATTGCCCGCTTCTGTTCTGGACTTTTCGTTTTCGCTTCATTGGCTAATTTATTCAAGGGTGACTATTACCAGAAGATGTGAGTCGTTTTATATTAACAAGCGCTTGTTAGTCCCATTGACACCTTCCTGCCTGCATGATATCATTTTTCGCAGCATTGCGAATTTTATTCGAGCTTATTACGCGTGCTAATTCGTTGTGAGGAGGAGAGATGCCCCAAGTACCTGGTAAGATTCAAACATGGCAAATGACCGAACCGGGCAAGCTGGCCCGCACCAGCATCGATGTTCCCGAAATTAAGCCTGGTGAAGCACTCGTCGAAATTGCCGGATGCGGTGTGTGCCACACCGACCTGGGCTATTTTTATGATGGCGTTCCCACCGTGAGCAAACCACCGATGACACTCGGTCATGAGATTAGCGGTCGCGTTGTCGCCGGTGAAAGTAAATTGCTTGGTAAAGAAGTCATTATCCCCGCCGTCATGCCTTGCAATAAATGTCCCATTTGTGCCTCGGGACGCGGTAACCGCTGCCTGGCACAGAAAATGCCCGGCAACAGCATGGGCATATACGGCGGTTTCTCCAGTCACATAGTCGTCCCGGCAGACGACCTCTGCATCGTTGAAAACCGTGGCGCAATCCCCCTTGAAATGTTGTCCGTCGTTGCCGATGCCGTGACATCCCACTACCAGGCAGCCGTGCGCGCTAACCTGAAACCGGGCGATAATGTCATTATCATCGGAGCTACCGGCGGTCTCGGTGTTTACGCCACCCAGGTTTGCCGGGGGCTGGGCGCCAAAGAAGTGGTCGCCATCGCCCGCAGTCCCGAAAAATTGAAGAGAGCGTTGGATTTCGGCGCTACTAGCGTAATCAGTTCGGCGGATAAAGATGCCCGTGGTGTACGTGATGCCTTCCGCGCCTATTGCAAAGAAAAAGGGTTACCCTCCAACTACGGTTGGAAAATTTTTGAGTGGAGCGGTTCTCTTGCCGGACAGCAGATTGCTCTCGAACTCTTCTCTTTCGTGTTCACCCTCGTCATCTGCGGGTACGGTATGCAGAAGAATGAATATCAGCTCTCTCGGTTAATGGCCTTTGACGGCGACATTCTGGGCTCATGGGGCTGTCTGCCGAAATATTACCCTGAAGTCTTGAAAATGGTTCTTGACGGTAGAGTAAAAATCGACCCGTTCGTCGAAATGCGACCGATGAGTCAGATTCAGCAGGCTTTCGAAGTTGGACACAAGGGCGGCCTGGACAAAAGGATCGTTCTGACACCCGATTTTTAAACCGTATCTTGTGTTTATCACGGATAAATCTGAAATAAAATAAAAAAAGTAGATAGAATGGAGGAAAGCGTATGACTTTAAACTGGATACCACGGGATAACACATTAAAAAATCATCAAATTTACGGTGACGAACATTTCGGGACGGAAGCCCCCTGTACCATGTTCGAGAAAAAACCATTGATCGACCCGACCACCGGAAAAACAGTCGATGGTTTGTATACCGCCTGGATAACCCTGAATAATCCGGCTCAGTATGGTTCTTATACTACCGAAATGGTGAAGGGCGTCATCGCCGGAATGCATAAGGCTTCGATGGATCGCTCCGTCGTCGCCACCATCTTTACAAGCATGGGAGACCGTGCTTTCTGTACCGGTGGCAATACCAAGGAATACGCCGAGTATTATACCCGCCGCCCGCGCGAATATACCGATTATCTAAGCCTCTTCGCAGCCATGGTCGACTCTATCTTGCAAAGCCATGCCCCTGTCATCTGTCGCTGCAACGGCATGCGTATCGCCGGCGGTCAGGAAATCGGCCAAGCCTGTGATCTTACTATTTCCGCTGATACCGCTTCCTACGGTCAGGCCGGAACCCGCCACGGCTCCACTCCTACCGGTGGTTCCACTGACTTCCTCCCCTGGCAGCTCCCCACTACCGAATTAGCCATGTGGCAATCTTTCTCCAATGAACAGTGGAGCGCCTACAAAATGGAACGCGTCGGGCTGATCACCAAGGCATTACCGATCAAGAAGAATGAGAAAGGTGAATGGGTACGCGACCCGCGGGTTATCACGGATAAATATGTTGAAAACGGCGAAATCGTTTATGGCGAAATGAAAAAAGGTGCCGCCGCTAAAGAAGGAAGCGATCTGCTGAAAACCCTGAAAACAGACTGGTCTCTCCTCGATAGCTATATCAATCAGGTGGTATGGACTATCGCCAATATCATGCCTTTGTGCGGTATGGCGACTATCGAATCGATCAGAATGAAGAAGAAATTCTTCTGGGATCAGACCAAGGTCTGGTCGCAATACTGGCTCGGCGCTAATATGAATACCGAAGCATGGCTCGGCTTCAACGCCTTCAATACCCAGGGCTTGACTGGCAAACGCGAAATTGATTTCATCAAATATCGCCAACTTCTCGCCAAAGGTGAACCCTACTCCGACAAATTGCTGGAAGAAGTACTGGCGAAACCAAAACAGTAATCCGGTTATACTCAAGCAGGGGCGTTCCGTGGAACGCCCCTGCTCCTTTATTAAATTTTATAGTTCCCCCGTAACCTGCATTGTATCCTGCTTACTCTCTTTATAAAGGAGATGATAACATGGCTTTTCAACTAATCACGCTTGATAAACAGGCTGGTATCGGTCGTCTTACTCTCAATCGGCCTTCTACCAACGTCATGAATTACGAAATGCTTGTCGAAATGAATACTGCACTTGCTGACCTGGCTAAAGATGATACTATCGGCGTTGTCCTTCTCCGCGGCATCGGCAACCGGGCTTTTAGTGCCGGCGTCGAAGTAAAAGACCACCTGGGAGCAAGAATGCCGTTAACTATAAATGAATTCGGCAAGGTTTTCCATAATTTAAGGAAACTCGGCAAACCAAGCATTGCCGTCGTCAACGGCGTTGCCTTGGGAGGCGGCTGTGAGCTGGTTGTCGGTTGTGACCTGGCTATCGCCAGTGATAAATCTCTGTTCGGTCAACCGGAAATTAAACTCGGCGGGCTGGCTCCCATCGCTGCAGCTGTATTCCCCAGGTTAATGGGTGAAAAGAAAGCTTTTGAACTGATACTCCTCGGCGAAAATATCTCCGCCGCTGAAGCAGAACGGCTTGGCATCGTGAACAAAGTAGTCCCGGATGCCGAACTGGATGCTACTGCTGAAACCATGGCTAAAAAATTCTTGGTCATGACTAAGATCGGCATCCGGTTATGTCGTGATGTTTTTTACCAGTGTGTTGACGCTCCCGACTGGGAGACCGCTATGGCAAAAGGCGTTAGCGGCGGTATCAAGACCTGGGAGACGGAAGACGCAACTGAAGGACTAACCTCGTTTTTGGAGAAAAGAGCAGCTGTCTGGAAAAATAAATAGTTCTTTTTTAGTTGAAACAACAACGCCCGGCTGATCAGCCGGGCGTTTTGATTTTATCCGTATCTGTCGAACCAGAATCCGGTTAGGCATGGACAGGACTAACCGAACCGGACATCTTTTTAACCGCTCTAACTTTCTTGGGACAAACATCATAACAGGTACCACACTTACTACACTTGTCCTGATCGATAACATGAGCAGCTTTCTTTTCACCCGTAATAGCACCGACCGGGCAGTTCTTTGCACAAGTTCCGCAACCGATGCATTTTGCGGCATCGATTGTATAGGACACTAATGCAGTACAAGCACCTGCCGGACAACGCTTCTCTAGAATATGAGCTTCATATTCATCTCTGAAATAACGCAGTGTCGTTAAAACAGGATTAGGTGCCGTTTGACCAAGGCCGCACAGGGAGCTGTTCTTAATGTCCCGGGCTGTGACTTCTAGCAATGCCAGGTCTTCGATCTTGCCCTTGCCATTACAGATATTTGTCAGGATATCAAGCATCTGTTTGGTACCAATCCGGCATGGTGGGCATTTCCCGCATGATTCGGATTGTACAAATGTTAAGAAATAGCGGGCGAGATCGACCATACAAGTCTCTTCATCAACGACGATCATGCCGCCCGACCCGAGGATCGCTCCGGCTTTTGTCAGGTTCTCATAATCGACCGGAAGGTTCATATATTCTGCCGGGATACAACCGCCTGAAGGTCCGCCGGCCTGAACGGCCTTGAAATTCTTATCATCAAGGATTCCGCCGCCGATTCCGAAAATAACTTCTTTTATCGGTAAACCAAGCGGGATCTCAATAAGACCCGTCCGCTTGATCTTGCCTGCGAGTGCGAACGTCTTGGTGCCCTTGCTCTTGTCAGTACCATAGCTGGCATACCAATCACCGCTATTCATGAAGATAGCAGATATATCAGCCCAGGATTCGACATTATTGATATTGGTCGGTTTCCCCCAGAGTCCGGAGACCGCCGGGAATGGAGGCCGGCTGCGTGGCATACCACGACCACCTTCAATGGAAGCCATCAACGCTGTTTCTTCACCGCAAACAAAAGCCCCGGCACCTTTGCGGATTTCTAGATTGAAATCAAATCCGGAACCAAAGATATTCTTTCCGATTAAACCGTAGTCGACTGCTTGTTTCAGAGCAATTTCGAGTCTCCTGATGGCCCCGGCTTTTTCTGCCCGGCAATAAACATAGCCCTGGTTCGCTCCGATGGCATATCCGCCGATGATCATCCCTTCGATCACTTGCTGCGGATCGCTTTCCAGAAGAGCCCTGTTCATAAATGCACCGGGATCGCCTTCATCAGCATTGCAGATTATGTATTTCGGAAAACCGGTTGCTTTCCGGCATAATTCCCACTTGGTACCGGTGGGAAAACCGGCACCGCCCCGGCCCCGCAACCCCGACTTCTTTACTTCTTCGATAATTGCTTCGGGAGTCATCTTCAAAGCCCGGACTGCTCCCGCATAACCGCCCCGTGCTATATAATGGTCGATATTCTCAGGATCGATCAAACCGCTGTTACGGAGAACAATTCGCACCTGTCCTTTCAGCATCGGATGGTCCCAAAGATCAGGAATCCCGGCAATAGCGCCGTTACCGATCTTGCCGGCGGCTAAGTCCGGCCGGGGATTGTCTTTCACCAGATAATCTTCGATTAGTTGTACCGCTTTTTCCGGATTGAGATCACCGTAGTAAATTTCCGGCTTCCCCTTCTTTGCAATAGTGATAATCGGTTCGATACAACATAAACCGATGCAGCCAACCCGGGTAATCACGGCATCGATATGTAACTCCTCAAGTTTTTGCTTCACGGCATCCATGACCGTACTGGCCCCGGCGGCTACCCCGCAAGTACCGAGTCCGACACTGATACGAGGTTTATCACTATTTTGGAGACTGTCCCAGACGGACAACGCATGATTTTTTAATTCTTCGTACGTTTTACTCATTTCAATCTTCCTCTAACCCTTTTTACCCAGTATCTCTCGCACTTTTGCAGGAGTCACCCGGCCGTACACCTGGTCGTTGATGACCATAACCGGCGCCAATGCACAGGAACCGAAGCAAGCTGCTTCTTCGATGCTATACTCTCTATCCGGAGTCATTTGCCCATCTTTGATCTTGAGTACACTCTCAACTTCTTCCAGGATACGGGGACCGCCACGTACGTGACACGCAGTACCCCGGCAGATCGTAATCCGGTTTTTTGCCGTTGGTCTGAATCGGAATTGGGCATAAAAAGAAGCTATTCCAAACACCAGACCCGGTGTCGTTCCCAGGTAATTGGCTATTGCCCGCATCGCATCGACCGGTAAGTACCCGAACACGGTCTGTGTTTCCTGTAAAATTGGAATAAGCTGATCCTTTTTCGCATTTTTATAACTTGCAAAAATGACGCTCATCTTGTTTTGGGTATCTGTTGTCATTTATTATCTCCCTTCATGCGCTGCATTATTTTATCTACACCTGGTCCACGAGTTCTTTTTCTCTGCGTGTGTAGCGTGTATGCAATAGATGATGCGATTTTTCACCAAGCGGTTTCTCCAGAAAATCCTTGTATAGTTTTTGTACGAACGGATTCTCATGCGAGCGCCGGATCGTTAAATTCTTGTCCTCTTTATATAGCCCGCTGCTGCGGAGGTCCCTGATCTTGATATCAAAACCTAACGGCTGGCCACCACCCCCCACACAACCTCCGGGACAGGCCATCACTTCGATAAAATGATACGGCGATTTTCCGGCTTTTACTTCCTCCACCAGTTTTCTTGCATTCCCCAGACCGTGGGCAACCGCTACCCTGACTTCAAGGTCTCCTACCATCACTTTCGCAGTTTTTATCCCTTCGGTACCCCTTAACGGCTGAATATCGATAGCTTCCAGTTCTTTTCCGGTGACCAGCTTATAACCGGTCCGCAATGCCGCTTCCATTACCCCTCCGGATGCACCGAAAATAGTAGCTGCTCCTGAATACATCCCCATCAGGCTTTCCGCCGGAGTGTCGGGCAAAGAAGCTAAATCGATTCCGGCCTGGCGTATCATCACTGCCAACTCGCGGGTCGTCAATACATAATCAACATCCCGGTAACCGCTACTGTTCATTTCCGGTCGTTGTGCTTCATATTTCTTCGCCGTACACGGCATAATTGAAACCGAGACGATCTTTTTCGGATCTATTTTCACCACTTCCGGGAAATATGTTTTTGCTAAAGCCCCGAACATCTGTTGCGGCGATTTGCAGGAAGACAAATGTGGGAACAACTCCGGATAAAACTCTTCCATGAACTTTATCCATCCCGGGCAACATGAAGTGAACATCGGTAACACACCACCGGTAGTCACTCGCTTAACTAACTCATGGCCCTCTTCCATGATGGTAAGATCGGCGGAAAAGTTGGTATCGAACACGGTATCAAAACCAAGTTTTTTCAAAGCTGAATGCATCTTACCGGTTACCAAAATGCCGGGAGCTAACCCGAATTCCTCGCCCAGTGCTACCCGCACTGCCGGAGCTTCCTGGACAACCACATGCTTCTCCGGATCATCGATTGCCGCTAGGACGTCATTTATATCGCTCTTCTCATATAACGCTCCGACCGGACAAACATGAATGCATTGCCCGCAATTCACACATTCGCTCTTCCCCAGACCTTGTCCGCTGAAAGTGCTCACTTCCAGTTCAAATCCCCGGTTGGCAAAATCGATCGCCCCTACCGACTGGATATCGTTACAAACACGGATACATCGGGAGCAAAGTATGCACTTGTTCGGGTCACGGGTTATCGACGGGCTGCTGGCATCAAGTTCCTTGACTTTAGCGATGTTTGGCAACTTGATTGACCGCATCCCCAGTTCCGAAGCCGCATCAAGCAGTTGACAGTTCTGATTCCTTATGCAGGTAAAACAACCCTGGGGGTGATTCGATAACAATAGTTCGACTACAGTTTTACGAATATCTCGTAACTTGGATGTGTTGGTAAATACTTTCATCCCCTGACTTACTTCACGAACACAAGCCCGGGTCGGATTGCGTTCGCCTTCCACTTCGACTACACATAGCCCGCAGCCGCCGTAGTTTTCCAATCCTTCTAGATAGCATAAACGCGGAATTTCGATATTTACCCTTTGCGCTGCTTCAAGTACCGTTTCACCCTCGTTGGCTTGTACCTGTTCGCCATTGATACTAAGTGTGATCATCGTTCTCCTTATTACCACTCACTTAACCATCACCGGTAGTGCTTGAATTCACTATGCGACCTTGCACGAGATGCTTTTCTCATCAAGGTATTTTTTAAGACGCGGTATACCCCGCTTGTATCTAAATACCAGGCAACTGCAGCGGGAAAAAGTATCAGCAGGATGACTATTACCAACGCCACAAAGAATTGCCAATCCATTACTGGTGACTCGACTCTGGATCGATTTCATTTAATAATTGTGTTGGCCGGTACGATAAGTACGAAACATCATTCACCGGTCACCTCTTTTTACTCGTAACATCCCTTATATTCCAGTATATCACCACTGAGAATCCCGGCATTCAGCCGCCGTACCTATTTTCCATATTATAATATTACGTAATAATACTTATCATGATTTAGGCTTGATTTGAGGTTTCTGCCCGAAAAGCGCTATTATTATGTAAGTAAATACTTTGACACAACTATGGAAAAAATTCGTATTTTAATTGCTGACGATCACGCCGTTGTTCGCGAAGGTACCCGGCAAATTCTGGATCAGGAATCAGATCTGGAAGTGGTTGCCGAAGCCGCCGACGGTGACGAGGCAGTCCAGCTCACCGGCAGTATCCATCCTGATGTTGTTTTAATGGACGTTGCGATGCCGAAAACTGACGGCATCGCCGCTACCCGTCACATTAAATCCCTGTATCCGCATACCGCCGTCCTGGTACTCTCCGCCTTTGATGATGATCAGTTCGTTTTTAGTCTCCTCGAAGCAGGAGCAGCCGGGTACCTGCTGAAAAGTGTACGCGGCCGTGAATTGGTCGAGGCTATCCGTGCTGTACATGCCGGCGAATCAGTGCTCCATCCCGCAGTCGCCCGTAAAGTACTGAACCATTTCATTCCGGTATCCGGGAAAAATAACCGGGACCGATCGGTTGAAGTCCTTAGCGAACGGGAACTCGATGTCCTCCGGCTGGCAAGTAAAGGCTTGAGTAACCAGGAAATCGCTGATAAATTCAACCTTTCGCTCCGTACCGTCCAGGCGCACTTCAGCCATATCTTTAATAAACTCCAGGTTGGTTCCCGGACGGAAGCAGTCGTCCGCGCCTTGAAAGAAGGCTGGGTAACTCTCAATGATCTGCCTTGACCAGCCTGTATCGTTATAGATGGACTATTATCTGAAAAAGATTCGCCGATTACTTCTCAATCCGGGCTTCTGGTTGATCTTTGTCGTTTTCGTGCTTATCGCTGTACCGCATTACGACAGCACCCTCCGTCATCCTGCATTTGTGGACTCTCTGATTTCAGGATTAGGTCTCACCCGTTACACTTTTGAAAGGCTCCTGTTTTTAGCGCCGATTGTTTGGGCGGGCTGTATTTTTAGATTCCGCGGTGCATTTTTCTGCTCACTCCTCGCCCTTGCTCTGATGCTCCCGCACGCCGTAATGATCTCCGGAAACCGGGGTACTGCTCTTCTTGAAACAGCCGCCATTCTCATTGTTGGTAACCTCATCGCCTTCACCATCGATTCCCTGAGACATTCCCGGGAAAGACGAATCGAGATGGAAAATATGCAACGGGAATTGCACACTTCAGAGCAACGCTACCGCAGTTTGTTCGAAGATGCGCATGACGCCATTTGGCTTCAGGATATGAACGG
This sequence comes from Dehalococcoidales bacterium, assembly GCA_037440885.1. GTDB lineage: Bacteria > Chloroflexota > Dehalococcoidia > Dehalococcoidales > UBA2162 > JBBITI01. The sequence continues at coordinate 48,408 of JBBITI010000015.1, forward strand.
CAACATCGTGGCTTCGAATAACGCCAACAAAGCGTTGACCGGGTACGATGTTTCCGAGATCGTTGGCATGCATGTCCGCCAATTCCTCTCCCCTGAAGCCCTCGATATCGCCCGCAAAGTCCGCCGCCGCTTGATCGAGGACAAAAGCCCCGGTGAAACCTATGATCAAAATATCCGGCGGAAAGATGGCAACGACGCCCTGATCCGTTTAAGTTCTAGCGTCATTCGTTTGAACGGCAAACCGATTGGTTTTCAGCATATCGCCCGGGATATCACCGAAGAACAACGCATCACAGAAAACCAGCGATTGTATCTGGAACAGGTAACCCGCGCCCAGGAACTGGAAAGAAAAAGGATCTCTCGCGAATTACACGATGACACCATCCAGTCGTTGGTGGTTCTTTCTCGCAAATTAGATGCGCTTGCGGGAAGCAAAGAAAATATTTCCCAGGAATTTCGTACAAAAATCGAAGAAATATGGCAGCAGTGCAATAATATCATGCAGGGAGTCCGCCGTCTCAGTCAGGACTTGCGGCCGGCTGCTCTCGACCGGTTGGGTTTGTTACCGGCAATCCAGATGCTGGCTTCCGATACCTCCCAGTACTCCGGTATTCCTATTAACGTCCGCATGCTCGGCACTGAACGCCGCCTCGGTGAAGAAGTTGAATTGGTCCTCTTTCGTATTGTCCAGGAAGCGCTGCGAAATATCTGGCGTCATTCGGAAGCCAACCGTGCCGAAGTTGTTGTTGAATTCACTATCTATAAGGTCAAGATCACTGTTTCTGATAACGGTAAAGGTTTCGATCTCCCTCTCTCCGTCGGTGATTTTGCTAAAAACGGCAAGTTGGGGCTAGCGGGTATGGAAGAAAGAGCCAGATTGGTTGGTGCCGTTTTGACTGCGGAGTCACGACCGTTTCAAGGTACCAGCATCAGTATTGAACTCGCTGCCTGATTACGGTTATAACCTGGAATTTAACGTTTTTTGATATTTCCTGGCGGTTTATTGAAAACTGCTTCGAAATAAACGTTCGCCCGGTCGGCAAACAAATCGTGGTAAGCCAGGAAAAGTTTAGCCGCCTCCGGCCTCAGCCAATCACTTGGCAACAACTCCCGCGGTAAATCCGGGTCCAAATATGGCAACCGCCGGTATTCGTGGATAAGGTTGAATCGTTCTATAAAACACTCGTTAGGAGTTATTGTCTCGCCTTTCTCCAAGCGAACCATATACCGCTCATAACGCGGTCTATACTCGTTGACGAAACTTTCGTAACGCTGGTGTATCCTTGTTAAATCCCAGCAATGTGTTACGATATCCGCTGGGCGTGTAGACCCGTTATGCCGGACACGAAATGAGTAAACATAATTTTCAACACCAAGGCTTTTTGCCAGAGTTTCTACCACATTCGTCATGTCATAAGGTGATATCCAGGTGGCATCGCTCAACCCACCGTAACCCATCCAGCTTAATTCTAAGCGCAGCCGGTCACGCCCTCTTCGCATTTTCTCCGGTATCGAGTAAGTGACAATGTTCCAGCTACCGTCCCAGGCTCCGCTCTTCCGCTGGAAAATACGTTCCGTCCCTTTATTCAATAAATCGTAACCGCTCTCGGTTAAAGAATAAAAACTACCTTCGCGTTTCCGGCGCACTTTTAAAAAACCGGACCGGCACATTCGTGAAACCGCCGATCTGACGGCTTGCCCGGATAAACCGAAGTTCGCCAGTAATTCGACCAGGCTAGCGATGCTGATTTCGCCGCCTCTATTTAGTAAATAATCTCCGTAAAGGGTTAGGATTGCCGGTCGCGAGCGTAGTGTTTTCATTTCCAGATCTCTTTATGTCTAAAATATTCAGGCCGTTTTTAAACCGTTATGTAAAAAATAGCACCCCAGTCCTTGAGTGTCAAACACTTTGAACCACTCCCGTTATTGCCTTCTTGTGTTGTGCATTGACAGGACTTAAGCTCTTTAATAAAGTAAAAATACCATAATATTTTTTGGGAGATCTACCATGACGGAATTAGAGCGAGCCTTTGGTAAAACCAACGCGCGAGACCACCAAACAGACCTGGAGCGCTACCGGCAATTGGCTTTCAAATTGGGTGCCTCCGGCGCTGTCGTTATTCCCGCTGATTCTGTCTCTGTTGATGAACGGGTTAGATTGAAATGTACTATCCCGCGTTGTGCCCGTGCTGGCGAAACACCAAACTGTCCCCCTTACGCACCTGATCTTGATCTGGTGCGAAAAGCTATTACCCGTTATTCACTGGCCATTCTTATCAAATGCGACGTCCCCCTCGACCCGCACCTCTCAGAAGATGTAAAAACTGAAGTTATCCAAAAGCAAAGAATGTTGTTCCACCAAAAAGGGGCTGAAGTGGTTTCCGGAATCGAGCGTCAGGCGTTCAGCGACGGTTATCATCTCGCAATGGGTCTCGCCGGAGGTTCCTGTAAAGACTACCTCTGTCTGGGGCAACCTTGTCAGTACTTCGAGACTGGAGCCTGTCGCCACCCTTTGGAATCACGCCCTTCGATCGAAGCGCTGGGAATCGATATCACCGCCTTGATAAACAACGCCGGATGGTCAACCTATGCCCTGAATAGCCCGGAGCGCATCTCTGCAGCTATCACCGTCGGTCTGGTCTTTATTTCCTGACATTTATAGCTGGCACGATTATACCCCCGATCAGACTGGTCACCGATCGTTACTTCGTATCGACTTCGCTGAAAACCGGCGCAAAGCCGGGATTAAAATATTACTTCCTACCATTTGACGAGACCGTTAAGAAACGCACCGAAGGCCTCTGAGGATTCCAGTTGATTGGATATCCTGCGAAAATCGCGCCCGGCATCGAAATCACCGGCTTCTTCGTATACCCGGGACAACCGCTTGATCAAATCCTTTGTTTTTATCTGTAATAGGTCCTCAATACGGGACAAAGCTGTTTCCAGTTCATCCTTTTTCGCTTGCAGGTCGGCAATTTCCCGAGTATTCATGTCTTTGCTGGTCGCTGCCGGTTTCGCTACTTGTTGCCGATCGTTGAGCTTTTTCTCCAGTTCCTGCTTTTCTGCTTCCGATTTTAGAAACGCATCATGTTCTCTTTTTAGTTGCTCACGGATCTGCCCCAGTTGTCCTTCCAACCTTTGGATTTCATCCCGGTTCTCCAGTTCCTCGCCTTTTCGCTCCTGCCCTGCCTCTTGCTGGCTGCCAGCGGATGATAACAGGCTCCGGATATCTTGCAGCACCGCCATTCCGGCTACGTTTTTTCCCTGTTTTTTCTTAACCATGTGAAAGTAACTCCCCGGCTAATTCTCTGTATTCTGCCGCCCCGGGCGATTTTTTCGCATAAATGCTGACCGGTAGTTCGTGAACCGGCCCCTCAGCCAGCTTGATATGGCGATAGATAATCGTCTTGAATAACAATTCCCCAAAAGTTTGCCCTATGCTCTCCGAGATGTCCTGGCTTAACTTGGTTCTCCGGTCGAACATGGTCCGCAGTATCCCTTCTATTTTCAAGCCCGGATTTACATCTTCCTTGATCAAATTGATCACCTGCAATAAATGATTGATGCCGTACAGAGTCAAAGGCTCGCACTGTACCGGGATAAGTACGGTATCTGCCGCCGCCAGTGCATTGATGACCAGTAACCCCAGTGTCGGCGGGCAATCGATAAGAATGAAATCGTAATCCGATTTCACCGGGGTCAATTTCTTTAACAGAGATTTTTCCCGGCCGATTTTACCCACTAGCTCAGCTTCAGCTAACGCCAGATCAACACTGGCCGGGACCAATTGAAAGTTGATATGTTGCAGGGTAAGCACCGTATCCCGCACGGTTATCGCCGGATCTACCAGAAGATGATGTGTCGTCTTTCCAATCTCTACCGGTTTAACGCCCAGACTGAGGGTGCAGGAAGCCTGTGGATCCATATCTACGATCAATACTTTCTTGCCCAGGTCGCAAAGTGACGCCGCCACATTAATCGCGGTTGTCGTTTTTCCGGTGCCTCCTTTATGCTGGGCTATGGCAATTATCTTACCCACATCAATCTCCTTAAAGATACCTTCCGCTGCTAAAGTTTATTACGTTAACATCAGCTAATTCAATTATTCAACAAAGTCAGTATCACTCTTACACTTCCAACCTTACCGTCACATTTTCAAAAAACATAAAGGTAAAACCTTGACATTAGAACTATTGTACTTGTATAATGTATTCTCATCGTATATTACTGGTAAATGAGTATATTATATGCTTGGCTTTTGGTACCATCCTGTTCACCTGCAAAAACGCTGCATCTTGACAACCTTTGACAGGATTTCACGAGGGAATTGTTTCAACAAATTACTCATTTTAGCTTCGAATTGTTTTCCCTTGACCAACCCGTCACAATGATATATCTTCTAGTTAACTTAGTAATATTAACGGAGGCATCATAATGTCTGTCCCCATTGCCGTTCCCAAGGTTGGTTGGGGTACCGAACCGCTCGAGTTGGTGGAATGGAAAGCAGCCGAAGGATCCCTGATACACCGGGATAATCCTGTCCTGGTAATTACCACGAAGAAAATTGAATCAGATATCCACGCTGAAACCGCCGGCTACTTGCACATCGTCGTTCCCGAAGGGAATAAAGCACCTATCGGTTCGATTGTCGGCTTTATTGCAGCTTCGCAGGAAGAACTGCAAACCTTGCAAAAAGAAAAACCAACCGAACCATCGACTACCGCTTCTGAGCCGGACAGACCAGTTAAAAACGAAAGTGAGAACACTGCTCCATCAGCACCTGCCGATCGCAGCCGGATCCGGATTTCTCCGGCCGCCCGTCGTATGGCCGAAGAACACTCGGTCGATATCTCCAATATTGTCGGCACCGGACCGGGCGGCATGATCAACCGCGAAGATATTCAAAAATCAATCGATCGTAAAGTACAAGCGCCCCCTCCCGCAACCACCGAAAAGAGGATAAAATCGAAAATACCTCTTCGAGGTATGCGTGCTGCCATTGCTGAAAATATGTATCAGAGTCTGTCGACCTCCGCTCAACTCACTGTCATGGGTGAGATCGAGATGACTGAGATCGTCAAACTCAGAGACGCCCTCGTTAAACAGGTTGATGCTTTCGGTGTTAATATCACCTATACCGATATCCTGGTTTTTATGATTGCCCGTATTTTGCATAATTACCCTGTCATCAACTCCAGTATCATCGAAAATGAAATCATTCTCTGGGAGGACATCAATATCGGAGTTGCCGTCGCTCTTGAAGACGGCCTTATCGTTCCCGTCGTTAGTCATGCTGATAAAAAGTCGCTCATCGAAATTAGCCGGAACATCAAGGAACTCGCCTCCCGGGCGAAAGAAAAACGTCTCACACCCGATCACGTTACCGGTGGTACATTCACCATCACCAACCTCGGCGCGCGGGGCGGCGGTTACCGGTTTGAAACCGTTATCATCAACCCGCGGGAATCCGCCATCTTTGGCACCGGTGGCATTACCGACCGTGTCGTCGCCCGGGATGGCCAGATCGTCATCCGTCCTGTCATGACTTATTATTTTACCTACGATCACCGTGTGATCGACGGCGCTTTGGCTGCCGATTTTATTAACAGTCTGACCCGGCTGCTGGAAAATCCGTACCTCTCCTTAGACTGGAAGAAGATAGTTTAAATGAAAGAAAGCGATATCATTGTTATCGGAGGCGGCCCAGCCGGCTATGTTGCCGCTATCCGCGCGGCGCAACTCGGTGCCCGGGTCGTTCTCATTGAAGAAAAAAAACTCGGTGGTACCTGTATAAATCACGGCTGCATCCCTACCAAGTTCTTGATTCATAACCTGTCCCTGTGCAACTCTCACATCAACACTGTCTCCCGGAATGATGGTGTGATGTTCGACTTTCGTCTGGACTATCAAGGCCTCCAGAATCGCAAAAAGGATATCATTACTGCTGGAGTTACCGGAATCCGGGGACTGCTGAAAAGCAACAACGTCGAATTGATCAATGCCCGGGCAGTTCTGCGCAGTCCCCGAGTTGTTGAAATTGTTTTCTCCAGCGGCGATACCGATAAAATAAGTTCGCCGCGTATTATTATCGCTACTGGTTCACAACCCGCTCCGTTACCCGTTCCCGGTGCTAATGCCGCTGATGTCCTGAATTATGAAAGCCTCCTTGATCTTACCAGATCTCCCGGTGGTCTGGGTATTATCGGTGGCGGTGTGGTCGGCGTTGAGATGGCTAATATTTTCAAACAGATGGGCTGTCGGGTAGCTATCTTTGAAATGATGCCCCGCCTCCTCCCCGGTCTTGATGCGGACTTGGTATCTGTTTTAGTCGAATCTTTGGAACATGCTGAGGTTCAGATATTTACCGGCGTTGTTGTCGAACAGATCCTTGATTCTGAAGTCGGTAAAACCATCGTCTTCTCCAACAAACAGGGAACCAGCCGTTTAGATGTCGGACACGTCGCCGTTTGTGTCGGCCAGAAGCCGAATATCAATGGTCTGGGACTTAACGAATGCGGTATTGAGATCGATAAAGGCAGTATCCGGGTCGACTCAAAAATGCAAACTAGTATTCCTGGCATATTCGCCGCCGGTGATGTCGTCGGCGGGGCGATGCTGGCTCATGTCGCTTTTGCCCAGGGACGCATTGCCGCTGAAAATGCCCTCGGCAAAGAATCTCAATTTTCCAGCCGCATTATCCCGCAGTGTATTTATACTTCCCCGGAAATCGCCAGCATTGGCCTCGATGAAACTACTGCCCTGTCTCAGGGTTACCAGGTTAAAATAGGTCGTTTCCCGTTTTTCGCAAACAGTATGGCTGCCATCCACGAGGATACGCGCGGATTTGTAAAAATTGTTACCGATCTTAAATACGGTCAGGTACTCGGCGTCCAGGTTATCGGTGCCGGCGCCAGTCACCTGATTGGGGAAGCCGCCGTCGCGGTCAAGCTTGAAGCTACAATCGATGAGATCATTGATGTTATCCACCCCCACCCCAGTTTCACTGAAGCTTTCTGGGAAGCCGCCCTCGATGTCAAACACGAATCCATCCACTTCCCCTCGCAAGGTAAACAATAGGATCGTTCAATGATCTGTGATGTCTATCAATTAGGTCAGCTTGACTTCAACCGGGCATACCGGTTGCAGCAGTTCTTTTCACAGCGTCGCGCCGCTGATGAAATTCCGGACGCTTTATTGCTTTTAGAACACTCACCCACCATTACTGTCGGTAAATCCGGCAGTCTGGACAACATACTGGTGACTCAATCATACCTGAAAGAAAAAAATATTCCGGTACTTTTCACCGATCGCGGTGGCGATGTTACCTATCACTGTCCCGGCCAACTGGTCATTTATCCTGTTATCGACCTGCGTCACCGTGGCCGCGACGTTCTCCGCTACATCTCCGACCTTGAAGAAGTCGTCATCCGGACGCTTAACCATTTTCGCATCTCCGCTTCGCGTAACAGTCACGCCGGTGTCTGGTACAATGATAAACAGATTGCCGCTATCGGAATTGGCGTTCGCAGGTGGATCACCATGCATGGCATCGCCCTCAACATCTGCCCCCATCTCGAAGATTTTAAGATTATCCATCCCTGCGGTATGCCTGGCGTTCCGGTCACTTCCATTCAGGAATCCACTGGCATGCGGGTTACTGTTACCGCCGTCGCCAAACTCGTGATCGCTGAATTTGCCTTAGTTTTTAATGCTGAAATCAAGGAGCAGGTTTGCACCGTTTAACAATATGAATACCCGGTTACCTTCCTGGTTGCATCAAAAATTAGCCGAACCTCAGGTTATCGCTCGCATGACCGATATGCTCGCTAAGGACTCGTTGCATACAGTATGTCAGAGCGCCTGGTGTCCCAACCTGGGCGAATGTTATTCGCGAGGCGTCGTTACTTTTCTTATTCTGGGTGATACCTGTACCCGTAGCTGTACTTTTTGCGCCGTGTCTAAAGGCTCTCCGTCGCCGGTCGATGACCGTGAAGCGGAACGCCTTTATCAGACTGTTGCCGCATTAGGCTTGAGTTATATCGTTATCACTTCCGTCACCCGTGACGACCTGGCGGATGGCGGTGCATCTCAATTTGCCCGGATAGTCCAACTTCTTCACATCGCTGAAAAACCGGTTGCGGTTGAAGTCCTCATCCCTGACTTTCAAGGCTCGCACTTATCGCTTTCCGCTGTGGTTAATTCCTGTCCTGCGGTCCTCAATCATAACCTGGAGACTGTCCCCCGCCTCTACCCTCAGGTACGTCCGGGCGCTGATTATCAGAGATCGCTAGAGTTGCTTGCAAACGTAAAGAAGCTGAATCCCCGGATGATTACCAAATCCGGATTAATGGTCGGCCTCGGCGAGACAACTGTCGAAGTCACTGCCGTAATGAATGATCTGCGAAGTGTCGGTTGCGACTTGTTGACCATTGGTCAGTACCTGCAACCGTCTTCACTTCACCACCCGGTTGCCGCGTATATTCCGCCGGAACAGTTTACCGATTACGCATCAATAGGCGCTGAGATGGGATTTTCCGGTATCGCTTCTGCCCCTCTGGTACGAAGCTCTTTCCATGCTGAACAACTTTATCGGAAGGTGTTAAATATTAGTTGAGAATATGCGACCACATCCATGGTGTGTATGAATAACTTTAGGGAAGGGATTATATGAACGTACTTCTATTAGGTGGCAGTGGTCTTTTTGGACGTAAAACTATCATTCAACTGGCACGGGATCCGGATATTTCCCGCGTTGTTTCCATGGACGTCACGCCAATAAAAGATTGGGTATTACAGCAACTCGGTTCCAATCGCTCGAAAATTGTCTTTGTGCGCGGCGACGTCGCTGAACTCGAAGATGTCCTTGCCGCCATCAAACAATATAACGTCGATCGGATTATCAACTTTGCTTTTATTTTGCCCGGTGAAACCCTGGAGAATAATCCGCGCTTGGCTGTCAAGGTAAACGAGCTTGGTATGTGTAATTCTTTTGAAGCTGCTCGGTTGATGGGCATTTCCCGTGTGGTTTATGCCAGTTCCGAAGGCGTTTACGGCCCCCAGGATGAATACGGCAATCGTGCAGTCACCGAAGATGATAAGATGCACCCTGGCAGCGCTTATGCTATCGCCAAGCAACTTAGTGAATTGCTGGCTGCACAGTATCATCGGCTTTACGGTATCAATTTTACCGCTTTGCGACCCTGTATCGGCTACGGACACGGTGGTTTGACACCCCTGACGATCCGGCAATTTTCTGAACTCGTCTCGTTGCCGGCAATCGGGCAACCATTCAAGGTGGAAGCTGACGGTACCAGCCCGGTCTCCCTTTCTTCTGCCGATGACGTCGCCCGGCTCGCCGTCCGGTTGATCAAAATGACCTCCTCGCCTCACCCCGCTTACAATGTTGGCGGGACTCCTACCACCATGCTCGACGTCGCCGCAGTCGTTCGCAAGTTCCTCCCCGATGCCCGGATCGAGTTCGGTAACCAGCCGCCGCCACCGGATCGCGGGAAAACTGGCATCCCCTGGATCATCAGCAGCGCCCTGGCTGAAAAAGACCTCGGTTTTTCGCTCTTGAACCTGGTGGACGCCGTTCGTCTCCATATTAATGATGCCCGAACCGAAGCTGGATTGACGCTAATCTGAAATTAAATAGTATATGCCCGGATTAAAATTCACGGTTCCTGATAACAATCACCACAAGCCAGCTTCCCGGCTGTTCCCGGTAAGCTGGTTGCAGATGCACGGCTATTGCGAATATTTACTCTTCATGGTAAAGGTGGGCGGTATTGAAACCCCGCCGACTGACGAGATGCTGTCCGGTGCCCGGCAACACGCCCGTCTTGATACCGAGCACGCTCAGCAAGCAGATCTGCACCTCACTCTGCCGGAAGCTGCCCGAAAATCCAGGACTGAATCACTGGTTCTGATCTCGCGCGATGTTCCGGTTCGGGGTAAGACTCTCTTTGGCCGTATCGACGAGATTATTTTTGAACCGGGTCGTATTATCATTATCGATGACAAACCCGGAGCAAAGCCTTATTTCAGCAATAAAATCCAGGTCTGGGGCTATTGTCAGGCTTTTCATCAAGCCTATGCTCCGGAATTACCGTTATTTGGCAGTCTCCGGGAAGAAACCGGCGGCAAAATCGTCTGGTTAGAACAATATACCCCAGCCCAAGATGCCCTGGTTAACGAAACCGTAGCCCGGATAAAAAACGTTCTGGAAGGTTTGGTTCCGCCTGAACCTATCGGTAACATCCGTAAGTGCCGTTCCTGCCGTATCAAAGACTCATGTCCGGCAGTCACTCGCAGTTAAACGAGAGTCAAAGTACTTTCTCCCGGTCTTCCCGGATTTGTAAAAAAAGATTTCACTCGTTAACCAGGTGTCCAGTCGATCTCCGGGGTTACCCGCTGGCAAAAACCGGCGATCAAACGGGCTGCATTCTCGATATCATCCAGGTTCATTATTTCATTCGGTGTATGCATATAGCGTAATGGCACCCCCACCAAGCCGACGGCAATCCCGGACCGGGTCAACTGCATTACATTGGCATCCGTCCCGGTCCCGCCGGGAGATGCCTGTATCTGATGCGGGATATTCATTTCCCTGGCTGTTTTTATCAGGAGATCGAATACCGCCGGGTTGATATTCGCCCCGCGCGTGATGATCGGTCCACCGCCGAGTTTCGTATCCCCCACCTTCTTCTTGTCGCCACCGGGATAGTCGGTAGAATGCCCCACGTCAATGGCAATTCCTACCTGAGGATTCGCTTCGTAAGCGCTCGTATGCCCGCCGCGCAACCCTATCTCCTCCTGCACCGTAGACACACCAACCACCGCCGCCTTGATGGTCGTCCCTGCTAGAATACGCAAAGCCTCTCCCACTACAAACACCCCCATTTTATCGTCAAAACTGCGCGCTACACATAGTTCGCCACGCAACCTGCTTAATTCATGCTGATATGTAACACAATCGCCGATCGCCACTGCTGTTTCTGCATCAGCCTTATCCTTCGCTCCGATATCGATCCAGAGGTCATCCATCTTTGGTATCTTTGTTCTATCTTCCGTATCCAGTAGATGGATCGCTTTACGTCCCAACACACCGTGAATTGTCCCTGTGGCGGTATGTACCAGGACACGCTGACCGACAGTGACTACCACATCTTGACCACCGATCGAACCGAAATAAAGCATCCCTTCTTCGCTGATATATCGCACCTGAAAGCCAATTTCATCGGCATGTCCGGCCAGCATCACCCGCGGTGAACCGTCCGGATTGACTGTAGCATACACGTTGCCCAGCACATCAGTCCTTACATTCGCCACATACGACGCTACCCTCTCTCTAAAAACCCGTTGCACCGGTTGCTCATATCCGGAAGGTCCGGGAGCATCAACCACCCGTTTTAAAAACTCAAAGGAATCCTGCTGCATCTTATTCTTCCTTGCTTCGCAATTTTGGTTACTCCCGCATTCTTGCATGTGTCCTCTATTATCGTCAAGATTTATTAATGCAGTGACTAAAAAGAAAAAGCCCGTTTTTCTTATCGGGCTTTTTCCAATTTTATCTATGAGCCGGTGATCATTGGACTATTTATCATAATTCGCGTCATCATCAGGGTCGGGAATCCCGCAGGTACCATCCGCACAATCGTCAGCAGGTTTCTTGGCTCGCCAGCGGTCGACTGACATGCTTTTTGCCCACCCGTACTCGGAGTATTTCCAGAGCGGATTGGTATCTCCTCCCACCACTACGATATTAATCTTGTTCGGATCGAAATAAGGTGCAATCAACTCATCAGGCTTGGCTTTTAAAAACGAGGCAAATGGTTCAATTCCTTGAATCCCTTGCGGTTTCACCAGCCAGTCTACGTGATCGAATCCCCAGTACCGTTCTGCCGGCATTTTTATGTTCTTCGATAACCATCTGCTGAAGTCCTGTTTAGTCGTATAACCGTCTTTTTCTTTTAAAATCCGGGCGATTCCTGGGTCAACCACGAATGTAGCCGCATTGTTGGTTGGTGGAATCGTGCTCATCTGCAAACAGATTTCTTCTCCAATCGACCGTATCGAAGCGGTCCCGGCGCTATTAGCCCAAACCCAGCCCCGGAACAGACTGACTATACTCTCTTCTTTTTTGAATC
>JBBITI010000016.1:0-1518 GCA_037440885.1 Dehalococcoidales bacterium
GTCCTGGGGAAGTAGGCGGATTGATTCACGTTCTCCCCAGGCAATCCTGATCACGAATAAGTGACCATTTGGTCTATACCTAGCGATAAATTCTCTAGCCTTTACTGCATTAGAGGTCCACTTAAGCCTAATCCCAGATGAGAAGGATACAGTTTTAACCGATAGAGGCTCAGAATCTACGTAGCAATCAATATTTGGATTTACGCCACTCTGTATCAGCCTAATTTTATCTTCACCAAGGAAAGAGATGAGCATCCCTAAAATGACCTGCTCTCGGAGTAGCCCGACTGCCGGGTTACCCTTGAGTTCATCCTCCACCATCTGAAATGCTGGTGGCAATTTCTGCTGAATAATATTTGTGTAGGTAGGGTTCGTAAGTAAGTGTTTAATGAGATCACTCATCACCTTGCCCTCCTTGCATGTTGTCCAATTTGAGTTTGCCCTGAGAATTACTTTCGCACCATTGTCTGATTCTCTGTTCACTTAAGCGGACATATTCTGCGTTTATGTCGTATCCAACAAAACGTCGTTCGGTCATCAACGCAGCGACCGCAGTGGCACCACTACCCATAAATGGATCGAGCACTACTTCATTACTGTAGGTGTAGAGTTCGATGCAACGCCTCGGCAATTCGACTGGAAAAGGAGCAGGGTGTCCAACTCTCTTTGCTGATTCAGTGGCAAATTTCCAAATGCTCTTCGAGAGCTCTAAAAACTCGTCCCTTTGTATAGTTGCATGCCTACCATCAACTGGCGGCCTGGAGTATGCATCTTTAGAAAAGATGAGAATGTACTCGTGAATATCTCGAAGTGTGGGGTTACTCGGAGACATGAAGCTGCCCCAAGCAGTCGAACCACCGCCGCTCGATCCCTTGTCCCAAATGACCTGACCCCTCATCAAGAATCCAACCGAAAGGACGTCCTCAGTAATGAAGGCATCAAGTGGAAGATACGGTCTTCTGCCAAGATTGGCCACGTTGAAACAGACTCGCCCGCCAGGGACAAGAACTCTGTATACTTCCCTCATAACTCTTTTGATTAACGCCCGATACTCTTCAAGTGTTAAATCCTGATCATAAGATTTGCCAACGTTGTAAGGTGGTGAGGTGACCATCAAATGAACACATCTATCCGGCAATTCTTCAATTGACTCACTTGACTTACAGAGGATCCTATTTTGCGAAGCTATCGGCAAAGGATTCTCTTCATATGGAACAAAGACACCTTTTTCTTGGCCTTCGTAAAGGCGCCCGGCATAGAAGCGGCTTGAGTCATGGCTATATCGTCCTGGCGCCCCGAATTCACTTGTTTCTGTGTGATTTTTCCGCCTAATAGGTTTAACTTCAGTGGTATCACCTAGAATGCTTTGTTGAGCCTCTGTAGTAGGTTGCTTCCCCTTCATATCACGTACTCCTTGGTCTTTCTAAGTTCGACCGATTGGTCGTTCGTAAGTGAGCTGCTATATTCGGCCACAGAAGTCGCTCTATTCTATCACAAAACAGCCCACAGCTGTGGTAC
>JBBITI010000016.1:1542-59734 GCA_037440885.1 Dehalococcoidales bacterium
TAAGTAACGAGACGAATCATGACATATTAGAGATACAACCACTCTGCTTCTAAAGCAGTGTTTATTTTAAAGTAGTCCAGGAAAGACTAGGCCATAGTATGATTAGTATAACCTTGGATACATACAGTCACATTCTGCCCGATATCCAAGAAGCGGCTGTAGCGAAGTTAGACAGCATTTTATTCCTCGAGCCAGCCAAACAGAATTTATAGCAAAATTTGTAGCAGTGATAATAAAAAGCCTTGGTTACCGACAAGATACAAGGGCTTTTTAGCTTCAAAATTGGCGGAGGGGGTGGGATTCGAACCCACGGTAGCTTGCGCTACGACGGTTTTCAAGACCGTTACCTTAAACCACTAGGTAACCCCTCCGGACTGGCAGAAACACGCGCTTTTGTATTCTCAGGTGACTGAAAACAACGGCATTTTTATTATGGACTAACCACCTGGCACCGTCAAACGGGAACTGTACGGTGCCGGGTACACATTATACTTCGGTGTAGAAGTTGATCTCCGGGCGTCCTTTAGCAATCTGTCCGATTGCCTTGAAGAACTCGGCGATGTGAGGCGCTTTAGAATGATAATCGATCGCTGCCTGGTTTTCGTATTTTTCGATAAAAAGATATTTGTTGGGATCTCTGTTGTCCCGGTGCAGCACGTACATCAACGCTCCCGGGTCTTTCAGTACTTTTGGAGCTACCTTTTTATACTCTTTTTCGAATTCCGGCCCTTTACCCTCGATAACCTCGACTTTTGCTACTACTACGATCATAAGTCCACCTCTTGATTTATTTAATTTACATAATAATTTGTTGATAGGCTGTTTCTACTGAGCCTCGGGATTAACACAATAAGGCATCGCCCCACCGGTCAACCCGGCTACCAGGTTTTCGGCAGCCATTACAGCCATCCGGGTGCGGGTCGGGATGCTGGCGGAGGCTATATGCGGGGCGATTATTACATTTTCCAGGGTAAGCAGCGGGTCATCCGGTGGAATCGGTTCAACCTCGGTAACGTCGAGACCGGCGGCGAAGATGGTATGGTCTCGTAACGCGGCATAAAGGGCTGTCTGGTCGACTACGGGGCCGCGCGAAGTATTTATAAAGACAGCCGTCGGTTTCATCATTGCAAACTCGGCAGCGCCGATGAGTCGGCGGGTCTGTGGGGTCAACGGGACGTGAACCGAGATGAAATCTGCCTTTGCCAGCAGGATGGGAAGTTTATCAACGAACTCAATACCGAGACGGGATTCTTCCTGCGGTGGGCAGCGGATGGTATCATGATAGAGGATTTTCATGTCAAAACCGCGCGCTCGCTTCGCGATTTCTTTCCCGATACGTCCCAGCCCCACGATCCCCAGCGTGGCATGATGGATATCCTGGCCGAGCAGGACAAATGGTCCCCATGTCTTCCACTTGCCCTGCCGGGTATAGCGGTCGGCTTCGACGACCCGCCGGGCGGCCGCCATGAGCAAGGAGAAAGCGAAATCGGCGCTGGTTTCGGTAAGAACGCCGGGAGTAATGCCTACCAGGATGTGCCGTTTGGTAGCTTCAGCCACGTCGATGTTATCGTAACCCACGGCAATATTGCTGATCACCCGAAGTCGTGTCGCCCCGTTGATAATGGCGGCATCGATTTTATCGGTGAGTAAAGACAGCAAGCCGTCGACATCTTTGGCCTTTTCCCGGATCACGGTGGAGGGGGGTGGTAATTCATCCGGCCAAACTGCCAATTCCGCCACCCGGGCTATTTTGTCCAGAGCTTCTTGAGCTATCCGCCGGCAGACAAATACTTTCGGTTTTGCCATCTCACTACCTCAAAAATATTATTTTAACCCCAACCCTTTTATTCCTTCACCCTGCTGGCGGCACCACTGGGAAAGAACCATAGTGTCCCACCCGATGCAGAAGTGCCGTACGCCCATCTCGATATATGTTTTCACCTGTTCGAAACTGCCTACCTCCACCCGAGGTGCCACCCCTTTTTTCAAGGCCGTTTCAATCATATGACGGTGGGCTGCCTGGACTTCCGGGCTGTTGCCCTGCCCCGGTTTTCCGATGCTGATGGAATAATCCGCCGGGCCAAACTGTACCATATCGACACCTTTGACAGAAAGGATTTCTTCCAGGTTTTCGATCGCACCCTTTTTCTCGATCATAATCGCGATTACCACATCGTCCATCGACCGCACCCATTGTTCCAGCGGGTTACCGGTGCCGTATGCTGCTCCTCCCGCCCCGTAGACCATGGTTCGCCGCATGTTGTAACCGTGATTGCCGCCCGCTGCCGGAGTTTCTGACCTTACCACGGCGACACAGTCGCGAACGTCTTGGGCCGAACGGCAGTCAGTGAACAGCACGTTTTGAATGCCGGCGTCGATCGCCCGCTGGGCAATAAAACCGCGCGTCTGCTCCTCCACTTTCATCATCGCCGACATGTCGGGATAGAGATCGACCGCCCGGGCAATGTTCTCCAGTTGTTCCGGGGTAAACGTGGAATATTCCCCGACGTATTCGATGTAATCAAAAGCCCCGCTCTGCCCGATGATCTCTGCCATGCCCGGCCAGGGTATCAACATATGGGTTCCGAATGATGGTTTTCCCTGACGTAACAATTCGCGTAGTCGGTTCGGTCTCACATTAATCCTCCACTTGATTACAGGTCATATTTCAGGTCCAGTTCCCTGGCCAGGTTCTTTAACGAAGCCACGATATCCGGGTGCAGCGGGATGCCGTTTTTCCTTTTGTTTTCAATCTCCTGTTCGATCTCGCCGCACATGTAGATGCGGTCGATACCGGCGGCTTTGGGCAGGTTGTGATGCGCCCGTATCATCTTGTCCATGTTAATTTTGAATTGTTCCGCAGGTATGAAACCGTCGATTGAAATAGCACCGAAGAAGTGACTGGCTTGTCCGCTATAAGGCTGACTGCTAAGTTCCGGAACTGTCGGCCAGCCGGAAAGAGTGCTGCATAAAATATCGACGAGTACCGTTAGCCCGAAGCCTTTGAAAGAACCGGTCTCCGGCAAGCTGCCCAGCGGCAATATCCCGCCTGTGACTTTGGAGACTTCGGTTACCGGTTTATTATCGATGTCTACCGCCCAGCCGACCGGAATAGGTCGTTTATTCCGGGCAGCCACTTCCAGTTTACCATTAGCCACTACACCCGTAGCCATATCGAGTACAAAAGGCGCCTCTTCTAGAGCCGGGACAGCGACGCTGATAACGTTTAAGCCCAGTCCCCGCCCCCGGCTCCCCGGGGCAACGATGCCCTTGCCTCCCTGGGTCAGTGAAATGCCGATCATGTCCTTTGGTAAGGCCATCATGGCATAATAAGCTCCGGCACCGTAGTGGGTGCTGTTGCGTACGGCAACAAATCCGGTACCCACTGCCGTTGCCCGGCGCATTGCTTCTTCCATGGCGCGGTAACTGACCACGAAGCCGAGTCCTCTATCGCCATCCATGACTGCTGTACCGGGAGTACGGCTGATGATCTGGATTTCAGGTTTCACATTCACGAAACCGTCTCGAATCCGCTTGATGTAAAACGGGCCCAGGTGAGCCGTACCGTGGGAGTCCACGCCCCGCAGGTCGGCAGCGACCAGTGCTTCGGCGGTAATCCGGGCATCTTCAGGTGGGATGCCAACCTTTTCGAAAGCATTCGCGGCAAACAGGGTCAGTTTTCCGGGGTCGATTAGTCCGTTTCCCAGAGTCATAGTCCCCTCCTTGTTCGGATGATTGAGAATCAGCCTTGACAGTCGACCATTATAAAGCAATCTTCAGGATTATGAAAATGGATGGATAGGGTAGTGAAATGAGCTTTACATTGTAGCGCATAAATGATTGCTGTTATAATTGTGCTATCTTGAATAATGCTGGGTATTAAAGACATGGTTCAGGATACGCGCCCACCGGCAATAATCGGCCCGTTCAATATTTATGGCGTTCTCGCGATTGCGGGCATTATCGGACCAGTTGTTTTTATTGTCACCAATCTGATTACCATTCTGTTCGCCGAGGAATATCATCCCCTTAGCAGTACTATCAGCAGCCTTGCCTGGAGTCGATTGGGGTGGTTACAATCAATCGGTTTCCTGTCGGTTGGTTTATTAGTGGAAATCTTTGCTGCCGGGCTTCTATTCAGTGTCCAAACCAAGCGGGGTTTCGGCATCGGCATTGGTTTGCTGGCATGCCTGGGATTCGGTTTGATTCTCATCGGGGCTTTCGCTGAAGATCCCGCCGGTGCGTCCCATTCGATCAATGGTATGATTCACGTAATTGCCGCGGTTACCGTGTTTTCTGTTTTCCCGATCGCCAGCTTTTTGATTGCTCTCAGCCTGAGAAAGGACCCTTTCTGGAAAGGCTTGTTTCCGTATACCATCATAGCTACCTGTCTTGCCGTAGGTTTTGTTATAGCACATTTCCGTCTATTGCCCAACAAGCACTGGCTGGGATTATACGAACAGGTTCTGGTAGCGAATATGGTGATCTGGGTGGAAGTGATGGCGATCCAGTTGCTGCGGCTTTCGTTTCGCCCCGGCGCCCGGTTTCGAAGACCCAAGATATTCTAATGGAGTGGTGTCATTTGACGGGCTCTGCCTGCAGATGCTAAATTACTATCTGTGAACTATCCTGCCTCGTCCATATCACAGAATAATTTCTGGAAATCGCTTTTTTCACCCGGATCGATTGCCGTGATCGGGGCGAACGAAACCCTGGGCTCATGGGGTTCCGACGCTATCGTTGCTGCCTTGACAGCATCGAAAGCGGATCCTGCAAGGCGAGCTTATGCGGTGAATCCGAATGCTCGCCAGGTAATGGGTGTTACTTCGTATCCCAGTATCCTGGATATACCGGATGCGGTAGAACTGGCCATTATTGTGGTTCGCTCCAATCTCGTCCCCGACGTGATGCGCCAGTGTGTCCAGAAAGGCGTGAAAGCGGCAGCGGTTATTTCAGCGGGATTTGCTGAAACCGATGCAGCCGGAGAGATGCTTCAGGATGAAGTCTTGCAAATTGCCCGGCAGGGTGGCATCCGTTTCGTTGGTCCGAATTGCATCGGTCATGCTGATTTATCCACCCGTGTGAGCGCCCTTGGTGTTACACGCATGGGGCGATCGGGTCCGATGGCGTTACTCAGCCAAAGCGGGACCATCAGTGCCGGGATCATGGGTGCAGCAGGGATGCGCGGTATTGGTATCAGCAAGTTTGTTAGTACCGGGAATGAAGCTGACCTTCACATGGAAGATTACCTGGAGTACCTGGCGAACGATGAGAAGACACGGATTATTGCCGCATATATCGAAGGTATACGAGAAGGACGGCGCTTTTTCCGGTTAGCCCGCGAAATCAGTCGTAAAAAACCGATCGTGGTAATAAAAGTCGGCAGTACTTCCGCAGCCACCAGGGCCGCGAAATCCCATACTGGCGCCCTGGCTGGATCGGACCATATATTTTCCGCCTTCTTCAAACAGACCGGGGTTATCAGTGTCCAGGACGAAGAAGAACTGTGTGATGTTGCTCTGGCATTGCTTACCCAGCCGTTGCCCCGCAGTAACCGGGTGGGAATTCTAACCATCGGTGGAGGGTTTGGTGTGATGGCCACTGAAGCCTGTGAACGGGAAGGCTTGACGATGGCTGATCTCAGCCTCCAGACCATGAGCAGGCTGGATGCGGTGTTGCCGCCGCGCTGGTCCCACGGCAACCCGGTGGATATGGTCGGAATCAAGACGATCGATGAATTCGGCATGATCCTGGCTTGTCTCCGGGCTTTAACCGAGGATGAGAACATAGACAGCGTCATTGCGCTGGTAGCTAACCGTGCTTATCAGGGGGAAGAGTTCCGGGCTGTTCAGACGAAAAACGAGCTTGCGCTGAAAGAACTGGGACAATATGCACGGGGAATCGGTAAACCGTTGTTGCTGGTGCGGCGATCAATGTTTAATCCGATGGCTGAGGGGGTTGCTCAGCCAAAGCTGGAAGAACGCGTCCCTGAATTAGAAAAACCGCGTCAGGCAGCGCGCGTCCTCGGGCACTTGATGCGGTACGGCCACTTCCTTCGTCGCGACTGACTTACTTTCCTGCAACAGTGCTTTCGTAATCGTTTTCTCCATAGAGATCGATGGCTGTTTCTTTATCGTGTGGAAACAAGAGGCATACGCGAATAAATTGAGAAGGACAACTGTTCAGGATGGGTAACCTTGACCGGGTAGCGACTGGTTTTTAGTGTGAAGGTGGATTCCGGGCAGGGGCGGCTTGTTTGAAAAATTGAAGGGGAGTAACTAGTGTGTTACTCCCTTTCCTCTTTAGCTTAGACTGTACAAACGGCAGGGGATGGTCGAACCGCAAACGTGATAAATGTTTCCTTTGATCTGGGTATAACGTCGAGTCGGGATGATTTCACTGCCGCTGAAATTGATCGTTTCTATTGCCTTGCATTTAGGGCAGAAAGCAACCACTTCACGGATAGTATCGTTGACTGTCCATAGTGCTTTGGATTCGGTCTTTTTCACTGTATCTTTGACTTTATTAGTCATCGTCGTTCACACTCCTGCTAAAAAGGATAGCTGGTAGAGGTTAAAGGATTATTACGAATTTTGACCGATGGTTAAGGACAGGTGACATCTTTGTTCCAGCTAAGTTGATTTCCTTAACTTCCGTGATATATTTGAAAGAAGAAACCGACTGTATCAGACTGGCGTCAGTAACGGACTTGATATGAAAATTTTACTTAGTCGAACAATTGTATTTTTACCGCTGGTTGTTCTCTCGATAATTTTGATGAACGCTTGCCGGGTTGGTGACAGCACTCGTTTCTCCTGGCAAGAACTCACACCCGGGCAGACTGTTTATGGCATCGTCAATTTAACCGTAAAACTTGATCAAAGGTCAGTTGACAGTCTGTCTATATATCTTGATGACATCGATGAATCCCATTTGCTGGGCGCCGCAACTTCTAAAAACGGGCGATATTATCTTGAATGGTATACAACTGGAGCCGCAAACGGCGATCATGTGTTACACGCAGTCGTCAGCCGCAAGGACAATTCTCAAATCTGTATTTTGTTCACCACCGTTGGGACAGTATCCTCAACCGGGCGACCGAAGCTGATATCTATGTCTGCTACCGCAAATAGGCTGTAGTTATTTACGCAACTGGTAAGGCACCAGAATCACCGCGACATCCGGCTGTTTCTTAAAGGCTTTAGTCAACTGCTCGGCCGTACGGTTATGCAGGAAACGTTCCCAGAAATGGGCGGTAATGAATTCCGGTAAAACGATCGAGATGAAACTGCCGGGGTGTTGTGTGTGGAGAGCATCGATGTAATTGACCAGCGGTCGCATTATAGATCTTAACGGAGATTCCACGACAACCAGTGTCAAATCCGGGGCATATGCTTCCATCTTCTTTCTGATTTTTTCTACCCGCTCGGGATCGGTTGCAATGTGGAGAACAATAATATCCTGGCATATCGTCCGGGCAAAAGACATCGCTCGTAGAGAAGCGTAGTTCACGTCATCTATCGGTACGACAGCAAATTGGTTAATTCGGTTTGGAGGTAGTTGGGTAGGTACGATGTGTAACTGCTCGCCAACGCGGTTGTAATGCCGGTGTATGACCAGAAATAAAAGTATGATTGACGGGATGAATAAAACTACGATCCAGGCACCCAGTGTAAACTTGGTCACCACAATCACGACCAAAACCAATGCAGTCAGAACGGCTCCAGCCGCATTGATCAGGAAACTCTTTTTCCAACCCTGTCCCCGTGCCCGCCACCAGTGGATGATCATACTGGTGTTGGATAGACTGAAAGCCAGAAAAACGCCGATTGCATAGAGGTGGATGAGGTGGTCGACGTTACCCTGGAAGATGATAATCAGGAATGCGGAAAACCCGCCCAGGAACACAATTCCTGTTGAAAATGCCAGGCGGTCGCCACGATGCAGGAAACTGTGCGGTAAATAGTTGTCGCGAGCCAGGATTGAGGCAAGGCGGGGAAATGCGGAAAAAGCGGTATTGGCGGCGACTACCAGTATCCCCATCGTCGCCAGTTGAAAGATATAATAAAAGGCATTCTGGCCGAAGACGGCTAAAGCCACCTGGGAAACGATCGACTGGTTTCCCGGTACTACACCAAGACGTGTCGCAAGGAACGATACCCCAATGAAAAATATTGCCAGCATTACAGCCATGAAAGATAAAGTTGTTGCGGCATTCCTCGATTCGGGCGACTTGAATACCGGTACTCCGTTCGATATTGCTTCTGTCCCGCTCATGGCGACTGAACCGGCTGAGAAAGCCCGCAATATCAGCCATAGTGTTAGAGGCTGAGCGATAGGTAATTCCGGTGGTACTGTTGCCGGCTCGAGTGTATTAGTCAGTGCCTTGATGATGCCTACGCCGAGCATCGCAGCGAAGCCGAAAATAAAAAGATAAGTTGGTATAGAGAAGATAGAACCCGCTTCTCTGATTCCGCGTAGATTACCAAGCACGATAAGACCGATGAAAAACAGGCTTAATAAAACGTTGGGAGATAAGAAAAAGGGCAGAGAATGACCGAGTGCCGTGAGTTGCGGTTGGTAGCCAGAAGCTATCAATGCCGACGATATGGCGAACGAACCAGCAGCGATGGAGACGGCAACAAGCATGACATAATCGATTAAAAGCGCTGCTGCTCCCAGCAAACCTGCCTTTTCACCAAGGTTTTGCCGGCTTACATTGTAAGCCCCTCCGCCCTGCGGGTAGGCATGAATGATCTGGCGGTAAGAGAAAGAAACAACAAGCATGAGAACAGCTACACCTAAAGCTACATAAACAGAGACATTAAGTGCCGCGTTCCCCGATATCACCAGGACCACCATGGCTGCTTCAGTAGCGTAAGCACATGACGAAATAGCATCCGAGCCAAAAATAGCCAGAGCTTTTTTCTTTGTTAGTCGTTCGTTGATTTCCTCGGCAGAGAAGAGCGGGCGTCCGATTAGTGCGGCTTTAATAGATTGAAGTCCCCTGCCGAGCAAGCTTTCCGGAGTGTAAGATCGAGGTGTAGCGACAAGCCGACCCCGCGTACCGCGGAACAGTTTCCGGTAAGGCTGCAGCGTACGAACATAGAAATCACCCGGTCGAGACCCTTTTTTCCGTTGACTGAACATAAGGTCCGGGTTTATCTTATGATCCGGCTCTTTTCCCGGAGTTTGGGAAGGCTCCCCGTTAAGGGGAGCCTCGTTCTTATCCCGATTCGTCATATTCTGCTGTTAATCTTAACACTAAACGACCGTATACGGTACCATCTGTCAATAGCGAAGGAAAACTAACGGTAGATGCCATACTCCTTTGTAGCTTCGATCATGGTACGGACATTTGTCGGGTTGACATCATCGATTACAGCGCCGTTCATCATGATATAACCGCCGTTTCCAGCACAGGTCTGGATGAGCTTTTTGACCTCG
Organism: Dehalococcoidales bacterium; assembly: GCA_037440885.1. Lineage (GTDB taxonomy): Bacteria > Chloroflexota > Dehalococcoidia > Dehalococcoidales > UBA2162 > JBBITI01. Next base: position 10,990 of record JBBITI010000016.1, read on the forward strand.
TCCTTGACCTGTTGTGTGGTGCCGACGCTTAGAACAGAAAGTGGCAGGTTCCCGCCGATACAGGCGACATCACCCAGAACTTCCTTAACTTTTGCCATGTCGGTGGTATCGAAACCCCAGACGGTTTTACCCTTCGGAATATCCCGGATCACTTCGAGCCTCGAATTATATCCTCCTTCTGCCCAGGGAAACGGTATACATCCTTCGTCGATCAATCCCAGTAAAAGCTTTTTGAAATGTGGCCAGTAGAATGTCTTGAATTGTTCGTCGGAAAGGAATCCGTCGGCTCCTTTGTGCAGCGGGATAAAAACAATCGGGTTCCCGTTCAACCTGGCTGCAGATGCTCCCATGGTGATCATTATCGGAGTCAAAACGTCAAGTGCTTTCATCAATTTTTCCGGCCGCCGGTACATATCGGTGATGATACCGCGTGTGCCTCTTAAGGTGTCACCGAGGGTGTCGAAAGGAACCTTGCAGCCACCACCGAAGAAATTGGGGAACCCCAGTGAGCAAGCTTCCTTATCATACCCGCCGGCCGCCGCTACCCATTTCAAGGCTTCGCTACCCGCTTCCATCAAGGCTTTGAAAGCGTTCTGCACATCGGGAAGACCGTATGGGACCAGGGTGACACCGGTGAATCCGCCGTACATTTCGGTCATATTTGTCAGCGGTGCCAGTTGTTTGAAAGGCTCCAGGACACCAAAGATGCGGGGCAGAAAAACTGTGTGGAAGAAGTACGATGGATCATGGATCAGGATATCGTATTCCTCAGGCTTCATGTATTCACCTTCGATAGCCTGGTATGAATGTTGTGGGGGAACGCCGTGCCCTGGCCACTTGTATAACCGGTAATCAAGGATATCGAAAGACCTCCCGGGCGGAGCGCCCATGGCTCCGGATTGGGCATCTGGTTGAAAATCGACAATATATTTTTTGAAAGCCATCGCCATCTTGTCGTAATCGTACATGATATCCCGGGGGGTCAATCCGGCGTGGTAGGCCGGGAAAAAGCCGATAATCGGAAATACCGGTACCCGGTCTGGTTTTTTCATTTCGATCGCGGCTTTGATGCGGGCAGACCTGGTTTTGTATGACTCTTCTGCTTCCGGTGAAATGAATTTCACATCCGGTGACTGCCATTTTTTAAATAATTGCTCTCTCTTTTCCTCCGGGGTTAGTTCCTCCCATTTCTTCTCCATAACTGACCTCCCTTTATTTTTTTAAAATATTGATTAATTACTCAGGACAAGGTTGGATTTCGTCCAATTTCCCCGGGTCCTGGGTAAAATTCGAGAGATATCAAAAGCCCGACTGTTTTTTCGATGACCCCATTGTGTAATGTTTAGCTTCTGTTGTCAATAATAATTCATTGACATCAAAAGCTTGACAGGGTATTCTGTGCACTATAAAAGGAGGACGGAAAAATGAAAGCTGCTGTTTGTTACGAATTTAATAAACCTCTCGTAATCGATGATCTGGATATCGAACCGCCGCAAAAAGGTGAAGTGAAAGTCCGCATGGCAGCCACAGCGGTCTGTCATAGTGACATTCATTTCATCAATGGGGATATGGGGGCACCGCCTCCTTTTGTTCCCGGGCATGAATCTGCGGGGTATATCGATGCCGTTGGCGAGGGAGTGACTGCGGTCAAGCCCGGTGACCCGGTTGTACTTTCATTACTGCGTTCCTGTGGGCAGTGTATCTACTGCAAAACCGGTCGACCAAACATGTGCAATGCCCAGTGGCCGCTGGATCGCGGAAGCCGTCTGAAGAATAAGAAGGGACAATCGATCGCTCACGGAGTGAGAGTAGGATCATTTGCCGAATATGCTGTTGTCGACCAGTCGCAAGTGGTTAAGGTCCCTGCCAGCATGCCTTTAGACCGTGCCGCCTTGCTGGCTTGCGGTGTGATCACAGGTTACGGTGCGGTGGTGAACCGCGCCCAGGTTAGACCTTCGAGTTCGGTCGTAGTGATCGGTGTCGGGGGCGTTGGTCTGAATGCAGTGCAGGGCGCTGCCATTTGCGGGGCCTATCCTATTATTGCGGTAGATCGCCTGGATAATAAATTGGAAGCCGCCCGGAAATTTGGAGCTACACATACCCTGAACACGGCTAAGGTCGCTGATTTTGAAAAAGCGATCAGAGATATGACCAGTGGCCTCGGGGCTGACTATGTGTTCATCACGGTGGGGGTGACTGCCGCTGTACGGCAGGGTCTGACGATGCTCGGGCGACAGGGCATGGCCGTAATTATTGGTCTGGCTCATGATACCCTGGAGTCAAATCCGATGGAATATATCGATTCCGAAAAGACGTTGACCGGCAGCTTTATGGGGACAACCAATCTTAGCGTAGATATTCCCAGGCTGGTGGCTTTATATCAGGCAGGCAGATTAAAACTCGATGAATTGATCACCGCACGGTATCCCCTTAGCCAGATAAATGAGGCTATTGAAACCGTCCAGAACGGTTCTGCTTTGCGTAATCTCATCGTTTTCTAGAATGGTCAAGCGAGGTTGTTATCCGGTTCAACGAGTGCAACTCGTATTTGCGCTCATTGAATCATTCTAATATAATGATCGTCGTTGAAATGGATGAAAGATAGAAAAGGAGGTGGCGCTATGATTGTGCTTTACCGTCGCACGTGATTCCGGCCCAAAGCAAGGCGCGGTATGCGCCGTCTATCGCTTTCCGCTGTGCGGGGATCTTGTAGCGTCACCTCGTTAATTTTATTTTGAGGATTATCGCTTCTTTCGTCATAAGGTCTTCCGGCAGCGGGGGAAATTATTACGAAAGGAGCATTGATGTCTGCTGTTTCCAAAATTTTAACGTCCCGTTGGGGTCCTGTTATTACAGGTGTTGCCGTCGGCGTTCTGGCGCCACTGCTGGTCCTCTGGGGTAATCCCGGAAATATGGGTATTTGCGTGGTTTGTTTTACCCGCGACATCGCCGGGGCTCTCGGTCTGCACCGGGCCGGAGTGGTCCAGTATATCCGACCGGAAATTATTGGTTTTGTTCTGGGTGCAATGGGGGCCGCTCTTGCTTTTAAAGAGTTTAAACCTCGTACCGGATCATCGCCTTTGATCCGCTTTCTCCTCGGTATATTCGCTGTTTTTGGTGCTTTGGTGTTTCTGGGTTGTCCCTGGCGCGCGTATCTCCGGCTCGCTGGCGGCGACTGGAATGCTATCCTGGGAATCGTCGGTCTGATCGTTGGCATCGGTATCGGAATTGTATTTTTGCGCATGGGATTTAGTCTCGGTCGCGACCGCCCCGCCCCGAAAGCTCTTGGCTGGGTTCTGCCGGTTATCATGGTGACCTTGCTGGTATTGCTCATTGTAGAACCTCAATTCGGGCGCAGCGCGGAAGGTAAAGCGATTGGGCCAATATTCTTTTCGACTTCCGGTCCGGGCAGTCTGCATGCCCCGATAATTATTGCTCTCGTCGTGGGTCTTGTGGTCGGTTTTTTGGCGCAGCGAAGTCGTTTTTGCACGGTAGGTGCTGTTCGTGATGCCATTCTATTGCGGGATTACCGTCTGTTGTACGGCGTACTGGCGCTGATCATTGCAGCATTTGTAACCAATCTCATCTTGGGTAAGTTCCATGCCGGATTTGCCAATCAGCCGGTGGCTCACACCGATGGATTGTGGAATTTTGGTGGCATGGTGCTGGCCGGGCTTGCTTTTACTCTTGCTGGTGGTTGTCCGGGCCGGCAGCTATTTCTAACCGGTGAAGGAAATGCCGATTCCGCCATGTTTTTCAGCGGCATGCTGGTGGGTGCCGGGATTGCCCACACTTATAATATGACCGGTTCCGCTGCGGGTGCCGGGATTTACAGCCCGTTCATCGTCATCGCCGGGATAATAGTCTGTGCTGTAATCGGTTTAACGATGCGCGAGGCAAAAACATAGGAGATAGATATGAATGCAATGAACAAGATAGATGCTCGTGGTCTGGCTTGCCCGGAACCGGCGTTACGGACCCGTCAAGCTATCCTCAAAATGAATAAAGGTACCGTGGAAGTGCTGGTTGACTCCGGGACCGCTCTTGAAAATGTGTCCCGTCTGGCTAAAAATGCCGGTTGGACGGTGTCTGTCGAAGGCCAGTCCGACGGAAGCAGTCGGATCGTTTTGAAAAAATGATTTATCTGGATAACGCCGCTACATCTTGGCCTAAACCGGAAAGTGTCACGAAGGCAATGGCTGAGGCTTTGGAATTGGCCGGGGGGAACCCCGGCCGCTCCGGCCACCGTCTTTCTATCACCGCGGCCCGGGTAATATATGATACTCGGGAAGCACTGGCGCGCTTTTTTAATATTGACGACCCATTTCGAATCATTTTTACCGGGAATGCTACTCAGTCTTTGAATTTGGCGATCAAAGGGATTCTCCATCCCGGTGACCGGGTGGTTGTCAGTTCCATCGAACATAATGCGGTGATGCGTCCTCTGCGGTACTTGGAAAAACGCGGAATCCGGATAAGCGTAATTCAAGCTGCTTCCGATGGCACACTCGACCTGAGTAAACTGGCGAATGCGTTGCACCCGGCCCCGAAACTCGTTGTTATCAACCATGCCAGTAACGTGGTTGGTACCTTGATGCCGGTGGCTGATATTGCCCGGATAGTTCATCAAGCAGGATCATTACTGCTTTTGGATGCGGCACAGACTGCCGGTGCTATACCGGTAGATGTGAAAGCGTTAGGTATTGATTTGCTAGCTTTTACCGGTCATAAAGAACTGCTTGGTCCTCCCGGTATCGGCGGGCTGATCATCGCCGATCATTTCGATGCGACCTTTCTCGATCCTCTGATCCATGGCGGCACCGGAAGCCGTTCCGATTCCGAAGAACAACCGGATGATTTGCCGGATAAATATGAAAGCGGTACCGCGAATTTGGTAGGCATCGCTGGATTGCGCGCCGGTTTGAAATATGTAAACGAGCGCGGCGTTTCTGAAGTCCATGCTTATCTTCAAAATCTGGGAAGGACTCTCATCGAAGATCTATCGGTGGTACCGGGAGTAAAAGTATATGGTACCATGAGCATGGATCACTCGGTGGCGGTAGTATCTTTTACGGCAACGGGACGCCATGTATCCGAGATTGGTATGCGACTTGATGAAGAATACGGGGTGCTGTCGCGCGTGGGGCTTCACTGCGCTCCCGCTGCCCACCGGACGATTGGCTCTCTCCCGGAAGGTACTGTACGCCTGGCGCCCGGAATCTTTAATACTATCGCTGATGTCAAAGAAGCGGTGGCGGCGATCAACAAGGTTTTAAGGTCATGACGGAATATGGCGTGGTCTTGTTTCACACGACTTCGGCTGTGATGAAAGCCGAAAAACTATTAATCAAACAGAAAATAAAAATAAAGTTGATACCGACTCCGCGGCAGTTCTCAACCGATTGCGGGATCTCGCTGCGGTTTGACTGGGCGCAGAAAGCAGCAACTGAATCTGCCTTGGAATTGAACCAGATCGAAACCGCCGGGATTTATCAGCTTGCATAAGTCTGGAATAGTCAGGTGTGCCGTCCCTGGCTTCTGGTTTTCTTTGCTTTTGTATGAACTAGTTTGTTAGCGGATGAGGTGAGGTGCTAGAATCATCGGCATGATCTGTGATCAGCTATCTTGATCAATACTGGCAGGAGGATACTAGTGGCAATTAATTTAGATATAGCTCCGCTCAGCATGGAAAAATCCGGTATTAGAAAAGATGCCCTGGCGGGCGAAGTGGCCCTGGTCACCGGAGGCACCAGCAACATCGGTTTGGGAGTGGCGCGTTCACTGGCCTGGGCAGGGGCGCGAGTAGTTATCATCGCCCGGAATGCTGACAGGGGTAAGGCTGCTGAAGATCTGATCAATCATGAAAACAAACCCGGGACGGCTCTGTTTGTAGCGACTGATGTCTCCAGCGAATCCAGTATGAAAGCCATGGCTCAAAAAGCTTTTGACGCCTTCGGCAAGATCGACATTTTGATCAATAACGCTATGGATATGTCTTTAGCCGCTCCGATTCTGAAATCGACCGTCCAGCAATTAGACCGGCAGTATGAGATAGCAGTGCGTGGTGCGCTTATTGCTATCCAGCTTTTTATTCCCGGGATGCAGCAGCGGCGCCATGGCGTGATCACTTATCTGGCGACTGCCTTTGCATTCCCCATGGGTCCGGCAAATTACTGTGCTATAAAATCAGCTACCAGTTCCATGCTTATGTCTCTGGCGGCAGAACTCGGGCCGTATTCGAACCACGGCGTCAGTGTGTTCGGTATCATCCCGACCAGTGTCGGACGTCCCCGCCCTGTACCCGTTGAAGCTATGAAGAATGTCGCCGTGCCGCGTTCGATGCCCGGTTACGATGGCCCTATTCCACCGGAGGACTGCGGCGCTGCTGTTTCTTACTGTATCACCCGAGCGGCGGATCTGCATGGTTCCGGAATCATCATGCCGCAGGTATTCCGACAGATGAACTGGCCTTTCCCCAAACCGGAAACGCAGCGCCAGAGGGACTACGACCGGGTCCGCGAAGAAGTAATGAACCTTGTTTTCGGCTATATGGGGCCGGGTTTTCCGGATACGAAATGGCCGTTGGTTTCTGTTAATCGGTCTGAAAAAGCACCGCGGGCATACTAGATTAGCGTTCTCTCTAGTTTATGCTATGAATAATGTTGATTTGTCGCTCAGCAGGGAGTCGATATCCGATGGCCTCGAAACCAGAATAGTCGGTCTCAACGTGCTTTATTATCCGTCGCTGACTTCGACGATGGATATCGCACGAGCGGTAGTACATGAAGGCTGCGCCGAAGGCACGGTGGTAGTCGCCGGTCAACAGACAGCAGGACGCGGGAGGTTAAAAAGGGAGTGGCTCACTCCCGAGGGCAATATCGCTCTTTCCGTGATCTTGTATCCGGCATCCGCACAATTGCCGGCAATGATCATGCTGGCTTCACTGGCCGTCGCAAACAGTATCGAGTCTGTCACCGGTATAAAACCCGGTATCAAATGGCCGAATGATATTCTGATAAACCTTCGGAAGGTAAGTGGTATCCTCATCGAAACCGACGCCCGTCCCCACCGGTACGGGCATGCCATGTATGTGGTCATTGGTATCGGGATCAATGTAAATCTGAGACCCTTCGAGTATGCCGGTATCGAAACCACCGCCACCAGTCTTTCTATTGAAACCAGGCAGTCGGTTTCCAGGCTGGCTCTCATCCGCTCACTTTTAGGCGAAATGGATCGGCTGTACAACGAACTGAATCAGGGTAGATCGCTGTTCGAACTCTGGCGTCATCGTCTGATCACGATCGGACGGACGGTCACCGTGACTACCGTCGAATCGGTCTATACTGGTATCGCTGAATCGGTTGACCGTGATGGAGCTTTGTATGTACGGTGTCAGGATGGAGAACTGAAAAAAATAATCGCAGGCGATGTCACGTTGCGCTAAACCATCGAGGAAGGACGTTCGCCGAACGTCCTTCCTCCTTTCGAAGAACTATTAAGATTTCTTGTCCTTGTTCATGAACCCACTGAGCAGTTCGATCGGTAGCGGGAAGATAATGGTGCTGTTTTTCTCTGAGGCGATTTCGGTTAATGTCTGCAGGTAGCGTAACTGCAGGGTAACCGGATTTTGTGAAATTACCGTGCCGGCTTCGGATAGTTTTGTAGAAGCCTGGTATTCGCCGTCGGCATGGATGATTTTCGCGCGCCGCTCCCGTTCCGCTTCAGCCTGGGCTGCCATAGAACGTCTCATGGATTCTGGCAACTCTACGTCCTTGATTTCCACGATGCTGACCTTGACTCCCCAGGGATCGGTCTGTTCATCGATGATTTGCTGTAATTTAATATTTAAAGCTTCCCGTTGCGAGAGTAACTCGTCCAGTTCTGATTGGCCGAGAACGTTGCGCAATGTAGTCTGCGATATCAGCGAAGTTGCCCGGATATGGTCCAGGACTTTTACGACGGAAGATTCGGGGTCGACCACCCGGAAATAGACTACCGCGTTGACCTTGACGGTGACATTATCTTTGGTAATGACGTCCTGGGGTGGTACGTCCATGGTGACCACGCGCAGGTCTACCTTGACCATCCGGTCCAGGAACGGAATGATCAGGAAAAAACCCGGGCCTTTGGCTCCCACCAACCGCCCGAGCCGGAAGATGACGCCCCGCTCGTATTCCTGGACGATTTTGACGGTCATCGGGATTATGATTAATACAACAAAAATGATAATACCGATCCATATCCACTGCATTTCAATGTCCTCCTTCTATCTTACTCACTATTAATTTTAGACCGGCTACTCGTTTAATTGTCACTTCCTCGCCTTCCGCTATCGTACCTCCTTCGGACTTTGCCGCCCATAACTCACCGGCGAACAGGACGAAGCCTTCCGGTTTGAGAGCTCCTTTGACCAGTGCTGTCTTGCCGACGAACTCCTCTCGACCAGTGCTTGCTTGTCTTCGATGAGCCTTGATGACAGCTCTCAGGGCAAAGACAAAAAAGGTGGTTACCACTATAACCACTACTGCGATCAACCACGGACTCACGTTGAACAAGGGACCTCCTTTAAAGAGAATTAGCGAACCGAGTACCAGTGAAATGATACCACCGGAGGCAAGTGCGCCGAAACCTGCTGTAAGAACTTCAGCGATGAATAGGCCGAAGGCAAGAACGATTAACAGCACACCGGCCCAGTTCACCGGAAGCATTCCCAGGGCGTAAAATGCCAGCAGAAGGCAAATCCCGCCGACGATACCCGGAAAGATTAAGCCCGGACTGGATATCTCAACCAGCAAGCCGAGTGTAGCCAGGCTCAACAGAATGTACGCGATGTTGGGATTAGCGATTGCGTATAAAAAGCTCTCCCCGACATCCATGTCCAAATACTTTACTGCAGTCCCGGCAGTTTGCAGAGATACCACGCTGCCGTCCAGCAAAGTGACCTGCTGGCCGTCCAGTTGCCTTATCAGGTCGTTAATATTGGATGCAACTAAGTCTATCACCTTCATCTCACGGGCTTCCTGCTCGGTTGCTGAAATGCTTTCCCGCACTGCCCGCTCTGCCCAATCTGCGTTTCTATCACGGTTAGTTGCCAGGCTGCGGATATAAGCCGCTGCATCGTTAACGATCTTATCATTGACTTGTGAAACCTCTCCAGTATCGCTCATCGCTACCGGGTGCGCTGCGCCAATCGCCGTATCTGGTGCCATGGCTGCGATATGGGCGGATATGGTAATAAATGCCCCGGCAGAAGCAGCCCTCCCCCCTGATGGTGATACGTAAACAATTACGGGTACTCGGGAGTCAAGAATGTCCTGGATAATATCCCGCATTGCTGAATCCAAGCCGCCCGGCGTATCCAGTTGGATAATACATGCAATTGCCTTCGTATCCTCGGCATATTGAATGCCCCGGTGGACATAATCGGACAATACGGGATTGACCGTGCCTTTGACCCGAAGGACAACGATTGTTGGACTATTAGCCTGGACATCGAAGGCGAGTCCCAGGATGCCGATTCCGGCTAATAATATGATTACAAAGAGGCGCCCTATTCGGAGCAACTTTTTACTCCATCGCGGACTTCATCTCATTGTATGCTGAATACTCGATAATATTCAACCCTTTCGAATAGATTGAATGCCTCTGGCGCGTGGTGTAGAATTATGAATTGTCGAATTGGAGTTGAATAGCTTAAATGTCGATTGAGAAGTGTAAAGGCACCCGGGATATGTCCCCGACGGAGATGCAGCTTTTTCGGGCTATTGAAAATATCTTCCGCGAATGCTGTCTCGGTTGGGGATACGAGGAAGTACGCACGCCGATTCTGGAATATTTGTATCTCTTCACGGCTGCCGGAACGCTGACTCCCGGCCGGTTAGGAAAGGTCTATTCTTTTCTCGATTGGGATGGTTGGAGTGGGGAACGGGTAGTCCTGAGACCGGATGGCACCATTCCCGTCGCCCGCTATTATATCGAAACCCGGAGGAGCGGGCTTGCCAGATTGTTTTATGTCAGTAATGTCTTCAGTTTCGAAGAAACCGGAAGAGAAACCCGGGAGAAGTGGCAGTGCGGGGCTGAATTGATCGGCAGCAGGTCTTTGACATCCGACATCGAACTGATAGTGCTGGCACTGGAATTACTACAGAAACTCGGTTTTCGAGATCTGGAATTGCGCTTATCTCACGCCGGGCTAATTCGTGCCATTTTGAGTAAATTTGAGATTGATCCGGAAGAACAACACCGGTTGATCGACCGTATCTCGGACGGAGATATCCGGGTATTAACCGGGGAGAAACCGGAACTAGCCCGGGTTATTGCCCCACTGCTGAACAATAAAGGTAAATCGTCGGGATTTCTGAAGAATATTTCCGTTATGCTTGGGCGGGATTTTCCTGAGTTGCTGACGCCGATTACTGAATTCACAGATTTGGTCGCCGCACTGGATTCGCTTGACATAACTTACCAGATTGATATTTCTTCGGGTCGCGGTTTTGAATATTATACCGGTTTAATTTTTCAATTATATGCCGGAGAACACCGGGTTGCTGGCGGCGGTCGTTACGATGCTCTGATCCCTTTGTTAGGTGGTAAGGATATTCCTGCTTCCGGTTTTGCTATTTATGTTGATAAACTGATGGAGCTGTCACGGGTAGATTTGTCTGTCGGACAGGCGAAGGAACGTGTTTTGGTGCAGCTTCAGACCGGGATCAATAGTCTGAAAGCCGCTTTCGAAGCGGTGAAAGCGTTGCATCAGAATGGGTTTATTGCTGAAATTATTTCGGATGATATCTCACACAAGCAAGCCGGTTGGTTACTGGAGATACGTGAAACCGGCTGGCGGTATCTCTTGCGTAATACCAGGACGGATACACAATATGAGGTCGCGGCAGTTCAGGAGATCGTTGCCCGGCTTAAAGGTTAGACTGGAAGCGCCGGTTACTGCGACCGGATCAACGTATCTATTCTTAGTATTCGACTACCGAGGAAAGCATCAGGAACTAACATGAAACCGGTAAAATTAGCCCTCCCCAAGGGACGTTTGATGACACAGACCGCTTTGTATCTTGAACAAGCGGGATGGGGACTGCATGATTATCAGGAGGGTGCCCGTTCTTATCGTTTGACCTGTGACCGCTTTCCTGATCTGCAAGCCAAGATATTTCATGAGAAAGACATCCCGATCCAGGTAGCCGTAGGAAACTACGACTTTGGTATCTGCGGTACAGACTGGGTTTCTGAATTGACCGCGAAGTATCCCAGTTCTGCTCTTATAACACTCCGGGAATACGGCTACGGACAGGGAGCGCTTTATACTGTAGCCGCCCGGGATAGCGAGGCTTCTATTCTAAAAACATTAGTTTCTCGACCGGATACAGTGCGCCTGGTCAGCGAATACCCAAATTTAGCGGAAGCCTTCGCTTTGAAATTACGGTTACGTAAATTCAGTGTTTTCCCGCTCTGGGGTGCTGCCGAAGTGTATCCCCCCGAGAGTGCCGATCTTGCTTTGATGCCGGCTAAGGAAGCAGCGGTTCCTTTCAATCACGGGCTTGCTGCTGTGGCAACGGTTCTTCGCTTTCATGCCTGTCTGATCGTTAACCGGGACTGCTGGCAGAACAAGGATTTGAGTGAAGTACTATCTGCGCTGGACGAAGCGATTCCCGAGGGGGTTGAAAATAGAATATCTGAAAATCTGAGTCAAAATATTCAAGCCCGGGAAAGCCGCAACACCCGAACGGATACTAGCGATCGCGGTGTGCTCCGGCTTGCCCTTCCGGACGGGCATCAACAAGGGCCTGCGGTTAAAATTCTTGATGCCGCTGGTATCAGATTGTCCGGGTATCCCTTGGAGAATGGTAATCGCCGGCCGGTTGTTGAAAATATGCCGGATATTGTGACCAAGGTCATTCGTCCGCAGGATATGCCGTTGCAGGTAGCGGCCGGGAATTTTGATCTGGCGATCACCGGTATTGACTGGTTGCGCGACCATCTGTATCAGTTTCCCTCCAGCCCGGCCAACGCTATAGTTAATCTGCAATCGGCACCGGTCCGGATCGTCGCTGTTGTCAGTAACGAATTACCGGTGTCCAGCGGATACGAACTTAGAGATCTCTGGTCACGCCGGTCGGAACCGATCCGCATAGCTTCCGAATACGCCAATATTGCCGACAGATACGCTCGTGAAAATCACTTTATCCGGTATCGGATTATCCCTACCTGGGGAGCCTCCGAGGCATTTTTGCCGGAGGATGCCGATCTCTTGATTGAGAATACCGAGACCGGGGGTACCATCGCTCGCCACCACTTGAAAATTATCGATACGCTTTTCCGCTCGACCGGTCATCTGATCGGAAATACTGCTGTTCTTGAGTCAGATAAGAAAAAGAAAGAAATAGCCGATTCATTCATTGAGATACTGAAGAAGGCTGTGGAGCCCTGATTTGAAAGTTGTAAAAGGATTTGAACTGGCAAAATCAGTCCTTGTCCGGAAAGGTGAGTCAACACCCGGACAGGAAGAGCAGGAAGCTGCGGTCAGGAAGATTCTGGATAATGTCAGGGAACGCGGCGACGCTGCCCTGTACGATTACACCCAGCAGTTCGACGGTATCAAGTTAAACAGCCTGGCAGTCCAGAAGAGTGAAATTCAAGCGGCTTATCAACAGGTTGACGGTGAAGTTGTTTCCGCATTGAAATTAGCTGCCGAGCGTATCCAGGCTTATCATCTGAACCAGAAGAATAGTCTTTTCCACGATGGGATGAAAGGCGGTATGGGTTGGATCATGCGTCCTCTGGGGAGGGTTGGTATTCATATACCCGGTTTCAGTGCCCCTCTGCCTTCTTCTGTTTTAATGACGGTTATTCCGGCTCGGGTTGCTGGCGTGGCAGAGATAATTGTTGTTAGCCCGCCTCGCAAAGAAGGGGGGGTATCGCCACTGACACTGGTTGCCTGTGATATTGCCGGGGTCGACCGCATCTTTTCAGTCGGAGGCGCTCAAGCCTTTGCGGCACTGGCGTTCGGCACCGAAACTATTCCTGCCGTCGATAAAATCTGCGGCCCGGGTAACATTTATGCCACGCTCGCCAAAAAATTGTTGTTTGGCGTAGTGGGTATCGATGCTCTGCAAGGCCCCAGCGAAGTTTTGATTATTGCCGATGAAACGGCTGACATCTCTTATTGTGCCGCCGATTTTCTGGCCCAGGCGGAACATGCATCTGGATTCCCGGTGCTTGTCACGATTTCCATGGACCTTGCGGATAAAATTATCCGGGAGATTGAAAAGCAGACTGAAGAGTTGAACAAACCGCAAACGGTTGTCGAGTCGATATCGAAAAACGGTGTGGTCGCCATTGTTGAAAGCGTCGATGAAGCGATCGATCTGTCTAATCTGTACGCTCCGGAACACCTTTTGCTCCTTGTCGATAAAGCTGGTTCTTATCTCGACCGGATATCAGGTGCCGGGTGCATTGTTCTGGGTAAAAAAGCTACAGTAGCTATCGGCGATTATCTGGCCGGACCCAGCCATGTTTTACCCGTTGGCGGAACAGCCCGTTTTGCATCCCCCCTTAATGTCCTCGATTTTGTGAAATTGACCAGTATTATTAATATTGATGAGAATTTGATACGTAAATTGGGATCTGGGGTACAGATACTGGCCAATGCCGAAGGTCTCGAAGGCCATGCCCGGGCGGTCGAGAAACGGTTGATTTGATCAGGAAGAAAGAAATGGCTGCAGATAATATTGAAAGGTTTTTCCGTCCCGAACTGAAATCCTTTAGCGGCTATTCTGCCGCCACCTCTCCCGAGACCCTGGAAGGGAAGACCGAAGTAGCGACAGCAAATATTATTAAACTTGATGCTAATGAGAATCCCTACGGCTGTTCGCCACGTGTTCAGCAGGCATTATCCCGATTCAATAACTATCATATTTACACCGATAACGACCAGACCCGGCTACGCCAACAACTGGCCGAATTGACCGGTGTCGCTGCCCGCTATATCGTCGCTAGCAGCGGCAGTAACCAGCTTATCGACTTGATTTTCCGCCTGTTTGTCTCTCCCGGCGATGAAATAATCAACTGTGCGCCTACTTTCGGCATTTATAGCTTCAGTGCTGAACTTTGTGCCGGGAAGGTCGTCTCCGTCCCGCGTGATGCTGTTTTTAATGTCGATGTGGCGGCAGTAAAAGCGGCATTGTCACCGAAAACGAAGATAATATGCCTGGCCAATCCCAACAACCCCACCGGCAATCTTATTCCGCGGGAGGATATTCTGGAAATACTTGCTACCGGCATTCCTCTATTGCTGGATGAAGCCTATTATGAATTCAGCGGCGAGACGTTGACTCCTCTTATCGGCAAATACGATAACTTGATGATCCTGCGGACATTCAGCAAATGGGCTGGCCTGGCCGGACTTCGTGTGGGATACGGATTGTTCCCGGCACGGGTTGCCGAATATCTGCTCTCGATCAAAATGCCGTATAGCGTAAATGTGGCTGCCCTGGTAGCAGTCGAGGAATCGTTAAAGGATATTGATTATCTAAGAAGTACTGTTGGTAAAATAATCGCGGAACGGGAATCTCTTGCTGGCGAACTGCAGCGGATAAACTGGTTGAAAGTCTATCCGTCATCCTCGAATTTCATCCTCTGTGAATTATTGCAGGGGGAAGCCCGGCAATTAAGGCAGAAACTACAGGATAAAGGCATCCTTGTCCGTTATTTTGACCAGCCCCGTTTGCAGAATTTTGTCCGGATCAGTGTCGGGAAACCGGAACATACCGCCGCTCTGATGAAAGCGATGCATGATATCGGTAATCATCTTTAATCGGTAGTTAACGGCATCGTTCTAATCGATATCAGATCTTCATGTCAAAACGCGTTCCGCAAAAACGCAAAATCGCTTTTCCCCCCGAAACAACTCACTGTAAAACCCGGTGTTGACGCCAAAGGAATAATGCTCTATATTAATACTTAGATAATAACTAACTATTAGTCTTTGCCTAATTAGATTCGGGAGGATTTATTATGGAAAATGTAGATGAGCCTCAGGAACTCCTTCCCGACAGAGCGCGTGACGAGATGGTCGAACGCACCCTCAAGTTTGCGGAGAAGGTGACCCGCGAACTTCTTCCGCTCACGCCCAGAGAATCGTTGATGCTTGATGTTACCACCGCTCAACTCAAGGTAATGTTCGACATTTTCCTGCGCGGTCCGTTAAGGATCGGCAGCCTGGCGAAAGGATTGGATGTCAGCCTGCCCACAATGACCGTGACCGTGGATCGTCTGGTGAAACGGGGCATTATCCTCCGTGAAGACGATCCGCAAGACCGCCGTGCCGTCTACTGCCATCTTTCGGAAAAAGGTAATCAAATCCTTAATCAACTATGGAACTCGGCGGTTGAACGGACCCGGAAAATGCTGTCTGTCCTTACGCTTCCGGAGTTAGAGATCGTCGGTCAATCTCTGGAGATTTTATTGAAAGCCGGTCAAATCACCAGGGACCGAGAATTAGCAAAGTAGGTCGTAAAAATACTACTTAATTTTCTAGAGGTAATCACAATCATATGTTCAAGAATCTGGGTATTTTTGTCATCAAATATCGCGTCTTTATTGTCGTTTTCTGGGTTGTGGCTGCTGTTGCCATGTTTTTCTTTGCTCCCTCGGTTTCCCAAACCGGAAAGATGGACCAGTCTTCTTTTTTGCCTCAAAACAGTGAGTCCCGAAAAGCCAGCGATCTCATCGGGAAATATTTCCCGCGTACCGGAGCAGGTAGTTCTGGAACGCTGGTCGTTTTTAACCCGTCCGGCCTGACCGATATCGATTACTCTTATTCCCGGCAGCTTCAGGGATGGTTGCTGGACACTGAGAACGGTGCCGGAGTGGTGTCCGTTACCTCGATCTTTACTAATCCGGAATTAATTTCCCGCCTGGTAAGTCCGGACCAGACCACCATGCTGCTGAATCTGGGTATGAAAACTTCTTCTTATGATTCCAGATCTGTTGAGAGCGTGACTGCAATCCGGGAATATGTGAAAAATGCCCCGGATGGTCTGAAAGTCTATTTTACCGGATCTGCTGGTATCTATGGTGATATGTCAGAATCGCTGCACAAGAGTATTGATTTGACGACTTTGATCACCGTCTTGCTGGTAATCGTTTTGCTTCTGGTTATTTACCGGTCTCCCGTGGCCAGTTTGGTGCCTCTCTTCACGATCGGTCTGGCTTATCTTGTAGCTCGCGGTGTACTCGGATTACTGGCGCAGGCCGGGGTTTCCATCTGGTCCAATATCGATGTATTTTTGATTGTACTCGTTTTCGGCGCCGGGACCGATTATTGTCTCTTCATGGTGTCCCGGTTCCGTGAGGAATTGAGAAAGGAACCCACCCGGGAACTGGCCACCAGGTCTACCGTCACCAGGATATCGGCGGTTATCACGGCAAGTGGTTTCGCCGTAATTATCGGTCTTTCCGGCATGTATGTAGCCCATTACCAGATGATCAAGACCATGGGTCCGGTCCTCGGGCTGGCAATTCTGATCACCTTGTTAGCGGCTCTCACCTTGACTCCTTCTCTGGCGTCGCTGTTCGGGACGAAGCTGTTCTGGCCGGCCCATGGCCATGTTCGTAAAGACAATAATAACCGGGGATTCTGGTACCGCCTGGCCGGTTTTACTACCGGATATCCCTGGGTGGTGATTCCGCTGGTAATCATTTTCATGGCAGTCCCCTTATTGGCCTTGCCCGGCTTAGTCCGTTCATATGACCAGATGGCGGAACTACCGAAGGGAACCGATTCAACCGAGGGTTATCGGATTTTAAAAGAGCGTTTCAACGTCGGTGAAATGGACCCTGTTACGACTATCGTGGTCACGCCGGAAGGTGATAACATCACCGGGCCTGCCGGTCTGGCTCTACTGGTCAAGCTGGGTAATGATATTCGTGCTATCGATGGTATCGCCCAGGTGCAGACAATTGTGCAACCTTACGGTACCGATGTAATTCCCGTACAGCTTACCGCTTCCGGCCAGCTTGCTACTCTGGTTTCCGGCTTATCAGGCGGTGGCGGCAGCAGTTCGTCATCGGCAAATATGTCTGCCGTAGCCCAGGGGGTCCGTATGATCGGTGCTTATCTCGCCGAATTAAAACAGGGATTTCCATGGGTTGGTATCGATACCGACTATAACAGCACGACCGTGGCTGTACAAAAGATACTGGTCCAGCTTCAAGCTTTGCAATCAGGAACGCTCCTTCCTGCGGATCAAGCCCAGGCTGCGGGTATCATCCAACAGCAACTGACAGTCCTTGGACAGCACGGGACAGCTTTGGCTGCGAAATTCCAGTCCCAGGGAAACCCGGCTTTCCTGCCCGCTTCTTTTACCTCCGATCCTCAACTGGCGGCGATGTTGAATACCTTTGTCAGCCAGGACAGCCGGGCTTCTTGCTTCTACGTTGTTCTTGATTCCGCTCCCCAGTCCAATGAAGCTTTAAATCTCGTGAAAGAGATCCGGGCGGCAATCAAGTCCAGTATTGCCGGTTATTCAGGATATGATGTTGCCGTGGGTGGTTCCACGGCATCTCTATCCGATGTCCGTACGATACTGGACAGCGACTTCACACGTGTGCAGATCGTGGTGCTTTGCGGGATTTTTCTCGTTTTCGTCATCCTGTTGCGGAGTCTGGTAGCCCCCGTGTACCTGCTATGTACCGTATTGCTCAGCTATGGCACCACGCTGGGTCTCGTCACCTGGATTTTCCAGGATCTTTTAGGACAGGACGGTGTCAGTTTTATCGTACCCATCGTTGTCTTTGTCCTGCTGGTTGCCATCGGTGCCGATTACAATATTTTCCTCATGTCCCGGGTGCATGAAGAATCGGAAACGCAACCCGCGCGTTTGGCGACTCGGGTGGCGGCTACTGCAACCGGCTCGGTGATTACCGCCTGCGGCATTATCCTGGCTGGTACTTTTGCCGCCTTGCTTGTTTCGCCGTTGCGCATCATGGTTCAGGTGGGCACTGCAGTCGCTCTCGGTGTTTTGATCGATACTTTTGTTGTGCGCAGCTTGCTGGTCCCCGCCATCGCAACGCTGGTCGGCCGTCGTAACTGGTGGCCGTCAAGATTCGGAAATCAAAACCACAAAGGCCCGGCTTAGTACCGGGCCTTCATACCCACTGCGTCCGCTTTGTTCAGTTTTTGCCATATTATTTAGTTCGTGGTAAAATAAAACGAAAATGGCAGGTTAGCTGATGAAGACAAAGATACGAGAAGGTGGCAGGATGGTGATACCCGCCGAATACCGGAAGGCACTGGGACTCAAACCCGGTGATGAGGTGCTGCTGACACTTGAAGATGGAGAAATAAGGATCGTTAGTACACGCCAGGCAGTCGCGCGAGCGCAGACGCTTGTCCGGCGCTACATCCCAAAAGGAAGAACCCTATCCGAGGAACTAATAAAGGAGCGGCGGGAAGAGGCAGTTCATGCCTGAGACCGTGATAGATGCCTCGGCATTGCTGGCGCTTCTGAACGCGGAACCAGGCGCCGACGTGGTGACTGAAGCCCTTCCAGGTGGAGTCATCAGTACCGTTAACCTATCCGAAGTCATCGCTAAGCTTTGTGATGCCGGCATGCCAGCGAAAGCGATTCGACAGGCTCTGCAACCACTTGGACTGGAAGTAATACCCTTTGATGAAGAGCAGTCCTATCAAGCGGGGTTACTACGCGCCTCTACTCAGGATATGGGCATTTCTCTGGGCGACCGAGCATTTTTGAGCTTAGCTAAAAAGCTAGGTATTGATGCTCTTACTGCAGACAGGGCTTGGACAAAGCTACCAATCGGAATAACGATCAAGTTAATACGCTAGCTAGTATTTTTCAATATACCTTCGGATTAATCTCTTACCTTCTTTTTGCAACCGGTTATATCTGAATTTCTTTAACACCCCCTCTATCCACTGGTATTTCTCTTTGGTTTGTACCCCTTCAAACTCAAGCGGTTGACTCCCTTCAATAAACTGCGCTACCTCTTCCGGTGACTGTGTTTCTCGTCGTTCATCTTTAGTCGCATATCCCAATCTTATGCGAATTGAGGCTGCAGGGGCTCATCTTGTATTAGACAAGACTTTTGTTGGTATTTTTTGATCTTTTTATTTATAATTACCCATCAGTTCAGCAGGCTAGGTATCGACCTCGCCTGTTCTTCACAAGGGACGGCAGTTATTATTTCATAATGCAGAGGAGGGGTTGATGTCTCAAACGATGTTAAACAATCTCCTTATGAATGAGTTACGCGGTATTGTCGGTGACAGTTATGTTACTACTAACCGGGCAGACCTCTATATCTATTCTCAAGACCTTACCCAGGCTCCGCCGCGCTGGCCGGATGTCGTTGTCTTGCCCGGTTCGCTTGAGGAATTGCGGCAGGTAGTCTGCCTGGCTGACCGCCAGCGCCTGCCGGTGATCCCTTATATTGCTGGCGGCAACATCGGTGGTCTTGCCATACCGCTGCACGGCGGTATCTTGCTCGATTTGAAACGCATGGACCGTATTCTGGAAGTCAACGATACGGATATGTACGCGGTGGTCGAACCCGGTGTCACCTTCGGCCACATCAAGGCTTACCTGGAAAAACATCATCCCGGCCTGGTTTACACTTATGCTTTTTCGCCGCCGTCAACTGGTGTTATAACTAATGCTGTGCTCCAGGGCCTGGATAATCTGTCTTTCCGCTATGGCGCCGCGTCCCACTGGGTCAGTGGTCTGGAAGTCCTGCTGGCATCCGGTGATATTGTCCGTATCGGTTCATCCGCCCTCAGTAAAACCTGGCAGGCGGTTGTTCCTTTCCCGGAATTAGCCGGGCTTTTTCTGGGCTGGCAGGGGACTACCGGTATCATCACCAAAATGGCGGTCAGTCTCTGGCCAAAACCGAAACACGCTTCTTCTCTTAGTTTCCAGTTTATGGATCTGGCAGGAGCCTATGAATTTATCCGTGTGGTCAGCCGCACCCGTATCCCGGATGATCTGATCGGGACGTCTTTTGCATTGGGCAAAGTGTCGATGGAGGCAATGGCACATAACAAGGCATCGCTTTATCCTGCTTTACAGAGACAACCCGGCGAGCCTGAATTTACCATGTCTCTCGAAGTTTCTGGCAATACAACCGGGGAACTTGATGCAAAATTGAAAGTCCTCGATGAAATCTTCGCCGGCGAGTTAAAGAATATCAAGATGAAAAAGTCGCCGCCTGCTCCCAGTGCCAGCGCTCGTTTTCCCATGCAAACCCTACCCGTCTTGAGTTCTGGCGGTGGTTTGACCTGGGTCGGTTGTTACGGACCATTAAGTCGCTGGTTGGAAACGGTACAGCGTGGCTGCGAGCTTCAGGATAAATATAATATTTCCCGTAGCTGTTATACACGGATAATGAACGAAGGGCATTTTGTCGGGCTGCGCTGGATGCTGCCGTTTGATAAAGGCGATTCCGAGATGGTGAAGAGGGTAACCGATCTCAGTATGGAACAGTTGGAGATGGTCCTCGATATGGGCTTTATCCCATATAAAACACCGGTCTGGGCTATCGACAAGATAGAACAGCGTATCAGTCCGGAATGGTTGAGGCTGCACCGGCAGGTTAAGGACATGCTCGACCCGAATAATATTTTTAATCCAGGACGTTGGGGCCGGCCCCCTGTGGATATCAGGTAGATTATCAAAGCCGGATGCTGGTAGTCCCTATATTCTGAGAATCTCGAATTACAGGTCGTGGAAGAACGCAAGGAGATAAGATGGCTCTCGAAGAAATGAGACAATGGTTGTACGGGTGCAGTCACTGTGGAACCTGTAAAGACGTGCTGAATATTTTTGTTCCCGCCTGTCCTTCGGGAGAAAAATACCAGTTAGAATCTTATTACCCTTCCGGTAGAGTATTGTTAGCCCGAGGTGTTCTCGAAGGTGTATTATCTCTCGATGATGAAGAAATTCGCCATCGTATCTATGCCTGCACCGGTTGTCTTTCTTGTGAACAGCAGTGCGGTGTGTACCATCACCAGCATATTTTCGAGATCATCCAGACTCTTCGTACCGAGGCTGTCACACGCGGGCTTCTTAATCCCGGTTATATGACTGCCTATTACGGTTTGCGCGGAGAGGATAACGTTTTCGGCAAACTCAGAAAAGAACGCGGGGACTGGACCGCCGGGCTCGATGTGAAATATGCGACCAGGGAAGAGGTCGATGTCCTTTATCATGCCGGGTGCCTGCTTTCTTATGAACCGGAATTATGGCCGGTTTCTCGCAGTATCATCTCGCTTCTCCAGACTGCCGGATTAAAAGTCGGGGTGATGGGCGCAGAAGAAAATTGCTGTGGCGGGCGGGCCTATGAGATGGGTTATCTTGGCGAATTTACCAAATATGCCCAGCATAACATCGAGACCTTCAACAACCTTGGTATTGCAACGGTGATTACAGCTTGTTCTGATGGCTACAGCTATTTCAAGAATCTTTATCCCAAGACGGGTTTGGAAATGAAATACCAGGTTGAGCATACCGTGGAATACTTGTATAACCTGGTCACACTTGGGCGGTTAAGATTAAACCGGCAGGTGAATCGGACCGTGACTTATCACGACCCCTGTCATCTCGGCAGGCATATGCCGACCGGGGTCTACGACTCGCCGCGTGAACTTCTTGCCAGAATTCCCGGTCTTGCTCTGGTCGAGATGGAGCGGAACCGTGAAAATGCCTGGTGCTGTGGTGCCGGAGCGGGGGTAAGCCAGGCCGATCCCGATCTGGCTCTCTGGGCTGCCGGAGAAAGATTGCAGGAGGCGATGAAAACCGGAGCAACTGCCATCGTGACCAGTTGTCCCTGGTGTGAAAAGAACTTCCTCGATGCCGCCCGCCATTATCACCTCGATATCGAGATACTGGATGTCGCCCAGCTTGTTGCTTTGGCTGTCTGATCTGGTTATCCCAGCCGAGAGTAACCTCGCCGCTATATCCCTTGACCCACGGCCACCACATTACGTAGTAGTAAGGACAGGGCAGCCACACACCCCAAACCTGGGAGAGTTCGTGAGTCCCGTATTCCTTCAAGCGTTTTTCAACTTCGGCTTGGTCTCTATCAGCCTGTAAAAATCTTGCCGTGATTGTCCGGTTACAGGCTTGCAGTGTTTAGCCAGGTTTTTCGGCATCCGGTATTTACAATCTTCGGCCATTTCTTCATAATATGATGATATGACCGTAATATATAAGAAAACGGAGTTAAAAAATAATGACTAAAACTGCACAAGAGTTATACCAGGAACGTGAACAACGCATCATGAACGCTATCCATCTGGAACCGCTGGACCGGATTCCGATAATGGTAGCCTTCACCTATTTCCCGGCAAAATATTTCGGGATATCCTTCAAGGATGCCTGGTATGACCATGACAAATGGCTGGAAGCTACCATGAAAACTATCGTTGATCATGCCCCGGACGGTATCTGGTCTATCCAGGGGTTTAACCCCGGTGCTGCTCTGGAACACCTTGAACCGAAAAACCAGAGATGGCCGGGTTGGGGACTGGCTGATAATAACGGACATCAGGCTATCGAAATCGAAGGCATGAAAAGTAGTGAATATGACCTGTATTTCAACGACAAATCAGACTTCGTTTTCCGTACCATGTTCGGACGAATGATCAAGGCCGCGGAACCTTTCAAAAAACTGCCCCCTCTCTCGTCCATGACTTCAGCTTTCGGGGCATTGGCTCTTGCCGAAGCGCTTGCAGATCCTGAAGTCGCCGCGGCTATCGAGAAATTCCAGAAAGCTGGCCGTATCTACAAAGAACTGCGACCCAGGATGGTGAATTTTTACCAGGTAGCCGAGTCTCTCGGTTTTCCCTGCCCTACCGCTCCCGGAGGCGGCGCTCCTTTTGATGCCATATCCGACTGGATGCGTGGTATGCAGGGTGCCATGACAGATATGTACCGTTATCCCGAAAAGTTGCACCGGATGAACGAAGAGTTTCTTCAACGGACGCTTGCCTTACTGGATTCGGTACCCAAATTCACTAGGCCGGCCCGGGCATTGATGCCACTGCACCGTGGTTCTGACGGCTTCATGTCCTTGAAACAGTTTGAAGAATTCTACTGGCCGGGTCTCAAAACTATCATGCTGAAGATGATCGATAAGGGTATTACGCCCTGTCCGTTCCTGGAAGGTACCTGGGACCAGCGACTTGAATATCTCCTGGAGCTTCCCAAAGGCAAGGTTCTCGCCCATTTTGCTTATAGCGATATGAAAAAAGCCAAGGATGTCCTTGGTGGACACCTCTGTATCATGGGCGGCGTGCCGTCTTCTATTCTTAACGTCGGTACCGTTCAGCAGGTCGAAGAATGTGTCAAAGATATCATGCAATACTGTGGTCGGGGCGGCGGATTGATCATCGCCAATAACACCATCAACGAAGGTAAACCCGAATGTGTCCGCGCCATGATTGAAACAGTGAAGGAATACGGCAACCGCTACCTCTAATAATTCCCAAACCGCTATATCCGGTGTCCTCCCTGTTATGTTAACGGTGAGGACACCGGACTCCGGTGGGAACGTTTCCTGTCTCTCACACAGTAACTATGTTCATCCCCGCGGAAATGTACTTGGAAACAGCCGCCTCATTGAGTTCCAGGCCTATGCCGGGGCCCTCGGGCGGGTAAAAGTAACCATCTTTATACACCTGCGGATTCTTGATGATGTCACATTCTGCCTTCCTGGTCGTATCGAATGTATTGTACATCAGCACGGGGAAGAAGACGTCGTGGTCCTGATTGCGGAACTCAGCGTCAGAAGCCAGCCAGTGTGTCTGAGCGGCTGCCTCCCATGGCCCGTTCATGGCGCCACAATACATTGCCAGACCCGCCGCCTTAGCAATGCTAGCCCACTTGATTCCCTCCGTTATTCCGCCTGATGATGCCAGTTTGGTGCCGACGATATCAGCGGCTTGTTTGTCGATAACCTGTATCAGGTCGGGAATAAGCACGCTGGATTCATGGGCGCATATCGGGGTCTTCAGCTTTTTACGCAACTGGGCTAATCCGTTGACATCCCAACACAATTGTTCATACTTAAACAGGTTAAATTCATCCATCGCTCTACCCATCATCAGCGCATCGTGGTAATTGTAACCAGCGTTGGCATCGAAGGATATCCCGATCTTATCGCCGACTGCTTTTCTGACAGCCCCCACGGTTTCTACATCACGTTCCAGTGAGCGTGCACCCCCGCCAAACCCGGTTGACTTCAATCCGATGCTTTTGACTCCGTTCGCTACTGCGTGAGCCGCTTCTTCGGCCGCTTTCCGGGGACCATCCGGCGAATTCTCGGAATGGATAAAGAAGTTGAAAATGAGCTTGTCCACGGCTTTCCCGCCAAGAAGCTGATAGACCGGCTGTTTTAGCGCTTTGCCTACCAGGTCCCATAAAGCGAAGTCTATCGTCGCCACGGCAGCCGGATATGAAACACCCCAGACCGAGCGGATGCTCCCGTTAAGTCTGGCCATGATAATCCCCCTATCCAGAGGATTAGCGCCGATGAGCACCGGCGCCCATGACTTAATCATTGCGATAACAATGTCCTGGTTCACCATCCCGGCGTCGGCGATTCCCGTGATACCTTCGTCAGTATGGATTTTTGCGAGGAGAACACGACCGACCGCCTTTGGACCTCGCATCGGGGTAGGCAAGCTTAGGGGTATGCATTCTATCTTGGTGATTTTCATTTACCTTTTCCTCCATCATGGTATGAAATTGTTGATCCAACTCTAATCTAACTCCGTTTCGCATCATGCTACGGAGTAACATGGCGCATCAGTTCTGAGATGTTATCAAGTTTTTCGAGTTTCAGGAGAGCTTCAATAGCCTTCTCGGTTTTACCCCTGGTCAAAATTCTCTCGGCGTTGTGCTTGAACTTTTCCACCGCGTCCGCTTCAGTCCAGGCAACATCCGTAAAGGTGTCGCCCCGCCGGTACTTGACCTCGTTGGCAAAGGTTTTTCCCCGGGCGACAATCTCTGCTTTAGCAGGGCGGGCGGTGGGGTCTTGCTCGGCTATTCGCGCATCCGGGTATGGTCCACCGCTTACTTTAGACATGAAATTGAGTATCTTGGGATTGGTCATCGTGTCCGGGTCAACCCACTCTACCCCCCGCCGTACTCGATGAACGGCGACGGCAATGTTATAGGGCATATTAAACTGGGCAGCGGAAATGCTGCTCAGGTCATTGGACATGCCACCGGCTCCGAATACCTTTACGCTTTCAATTTCCCCGGGCAGGATGCTATTCTGCTCGATGATGCTATAGACGCAATCCAGCACGCTGTGAAAGACTCCGCAGCAAGGGTAAGGCTTATAGTGCAGTATGAGATTGAAGATCCATTCCTTACCGAGGTTTTCCGTCACCACTTCGGGGTAGTAGTTGGGGTATCCTACAAAGTGACAGAACCCCCGTTGGTTTTCGTCCAGGACTGTGGTATCTCCAGTGTAGCCCATTTCAGCAAGCAGTGCTGCCGTTACCGCACCCGTGCTTTGCCAGCCCGGAACGCCATATTTTGCCATATACTTATAACCCCCGACTCCCCACCGGCTGTATGATAAGACCATACAGAGATGAGCTGCGATTCCCATGCTGTGAAGCGTTTTCTCTATGCCCAGCTTCAGTAGACGGCCGGCACCGGCAGCAGCACCGAGATTTGAATAAGCATTTCCGGTGAGTCCCCGGGTGCCGGTCCTGTTTCTCTGCAAGTCCTCAGTGGTGATGCTGTACCTGCCTACCGCCCTGGCTAATCTGGCTGAAATCTCAAGCCCAACCGCTGTAGCCAGCATTAGCTCTTTTCCCGTGGCTCCTGTGCTCTCGGCTATTGCCAGCGTGGTCGGCAAGACATAGGTGCCATCGTGCCCGCCGGCTATGATATCGCTATAGTCCAGAGTTATCATTAGTTCACCGTTGACCAGTGCCGCTGTGGAGCAAGATACTTTTTCACTCAAGCCAATCAGCGATGCTTCCGGCGGCCCTCCGTATCTCCTGCCCAGAGCCGCCATCATCTTCCCTTTTTCGGTTGAGTGGGCTGCCAGAGCAGTTCCGATGTGTTCCATGATAACCATTCTCGTATCCCGCAAGACCGACTCAGGCAGTTCTTCCCATGTTGTGTCGATGGCAAAACCGGCAAGTGCTCTCGTAATCTCGCTCATTTACTGCTCCTTCATATAGCTTGTGAAACTATGCAAATCAGCTATTATCCCGGTCTTGGCCCCGGGGGTGGTCCACCGGGTTGTGCCCCCCCTCCCGGCCCTCCTGGTAGCGGAGATGGCGGCCAGATTTCCTCCGCCACATCCTTCAGACCCAGCGAGAGCAACTTCGCTTTGCTTGGTTTGGTGGTTACCCAGTCCCAGTCCAGTGCCCCGAGATTCCAATAGTTCTGGGCATCAAAAGGCGCCCTTACGTCCGCAAGCGGTCCCACTTTCTGAGGAGGGTCGCCAATTATCCGGGAGTGAACTTTCAATTTCAGCGGGTTAATACCTTCGCGCAGGGTAAAGACATGTCTCATATTGGCAATCCTCTCACCACATCTCAGTAATTCATCCATAGAGCGTTCCAGGCCGGTAACTGCATTCATAAATTCAACCAGATAATTTCTGGGTCCCGGTGGTCCCATACTGCCGAACGTACAAACACCCAGTGCATTATTCAGGAGTCTGCTAAAACCGCCCGGACCAAAACCTGCCGTATGCCGCCCGGGAGCAGCGTCCATCTGGTAACGGGCTGCTGTAGAACTCCGGTCGCCTATTCCTCCGGCCAGCTTGGGGTCGTGATAGCCGAGCTCTTGCCCGCCAATGTGAATTGCATACTGTTCCGCACCTTTCCCTATCCTCTCAGCCGCTATCTTTACTCCGTCAGCCAGGATCTCACCGAATCCTTCTCTCTTGACCATCTTTTCGGTCATGGCGACTATGGCCCGGTGGTTGCCCCAGGTCAACTCGATGCCGCCGGTATCTTTGCCGGTTATGATTCCATTCTCATAACACTCGATAGCAAAGGCGATGATACCACCGGCGGAGATAGTATCGATGCCGTAGCTATTACAAAGATGGTTCAGCATATTAAGTGACTCGGCGTTATGGTTGAGGCACATCATTCCAAAAGCCGCCTGAGTTTCATATTCTATACGGCGAACACCCGCAGGGTACCGGTATTCGCCGGTTCCTGCTTTCAAGAGTGCCTGACAGGCAATAGGACAGTGCCAGCATGGATCATGACGGTCAAAGTTCATTATCGCCGCATCACCTGAAACCCCGACTGTGTCACTATAGTCAATAATACCGACTCCGCCCCAATTCTTGACCGGTGAATCGCCACTCAAGGCTGACCGGGCTGCCATACTGGAAGTCCCGTATTTCCGCATCCCCTCTGGCCTGAGCTCAGCCAGGTTTTCCTTCCTCAGCTGGGCTGCTTTCTCCTTATCGGCTATAGGAACCTCCATATTCCCTCTTGCTACTACCGCCTTTAGTTTCTTTGATCCCATAACTGCGCCTAGACCGCAGCGTCCGGCAACAGAACCTCTCTTATTGACGAGACAGGCGATGCGCGACAGCTTTTCTCCCGCCGGTCCGATACATGAGACGCTGCTATCCTTGCCGTATTCATGGATCAGCGTGTCTTCGGTTTCGTAGGTATCCTTGCTCCAGAGATGAGCTGCATCTTTCAGTTGGGCTTTTCCGTTGTCAATAAGCAGATAAACCGGCTTGTCCGCTATTCCATTAAAAAAGACGGCATCATAACCGGCGAACTTCAGGTGGGGTCCAAAATCACCCCCGGAATTAGCATCTCCCCACCCTCCGGTGAGAGGCGATTTTGCCACTACCTGGTATCGTACGCCAGTAATGTTGGGAGTCCCGGTTAGCGGACCGGTAATCAAACCAAGGGTATTCTCCGGACCCAGGGCGTCTACGCCAGCTTTCTGGCGGCTGTACAGGACTCGGGCACCGATGCCGGGACCACCAATAAAATCCCGATAGAGGCTTTCTTCAGGTGTCTCTTCGGTTATCTTCCGGGTGGAAAGGTCCACAAATAACAATTTCCCCATGTATCCCTTCAGCATTTTTCTCTCCCTCACATAATCATTTATAGATAATATGTTCAAAAATAATTCTTGGTTGATTTAGCCACGAAAAAAAGCTATGACCATTCTCGTTTTGACACTAAGGTCTACCCGGAGGGGCTCCAGGCGGACGACCGCCAGGGAGGGTACCGCCGGGAGGCCCGCCGACGGGAGGATTACCACCGGGAGGCCCGGCGCGCGGAGCAGGCGGGGGAGGCAAGGCTCTTCTTCGCTCTTCCAGCAGCTTTTCAATCGCAGCAATATCTTCGGGGGATATATCGAGGTCAGCGGCCCGGACGGTATCTTCAATCTCGGACGGTACCCGTGCGCCATTAAGGGCCGAGGTTACCTCGGGGCGCCTTAACACCCAGGCAACGGCGAGTTGCGCAACGCTTGCGCGGTACTTCTTTGCGATAGTTGATAAATCCCCGACCAGCTTCAGGTTGAGACCGAGCACCGGTTCCTTGAAGTTCGGATTATTAGCCCGGAAATCCCCTTCAGCCAGCTTCAGGTTTTTTAAGTTCTCGGAAAGTACCCCTTGCTGCAAAGGACTGTATACGACAACTCCCATATTGCGATAGCGGCAATAGTCTAGAACGGCATCTTCTATTCCGCGTGTAATCATACTGTAAGGCGGTTCCATAGCCGCGATGGGATGAATAGCCTGGCACTTCTCCATTTGTTCCAGGGAAAAATTAGATACCCCGATATAGCGCACTTTACCCTCTTTCACCAGGTCGGCCATGGTCTGCCAGCCTGCCTCCATATACTCGATAGGTCTCGGCCAATGGGCGAGATAAAGGTCGATGACATCGATCCCCATCCTTTTCAGGCTGGTCTCGCACTGTGCCCGCACGCTCTTTGGCTCCATCGTATCTTCCGCAGTTGACCCGCATTTGGTTGTGATAATCGGACGCTTCGAAAGTTGTTTAAGAGCTATTCCGACCACTTCTTCAGAATGACCTCGTCCATAGGCTCCCGCGGTGTCCAACCAGTTGATTCCGCATTCGACAGCCCGCAAAATAGTGTCTATCGATTCCTTGTCATCCTGTGCCCCCCAATGCATCCCGGCCGACACGCCCCCCATTGGCCAGGTCCCCAGTCCTACGGTTGACAGGTGCAGGTCAGTCTGACCCAGTCTTCTTGTTCTCACGGTGTTCTCCTTCCATTTTATATTCGGGTATACCCGGGTTAAGACGCCTTGTGAGCAGGATGGCCCCTCTGTATAATGCCCTCGCCGGAGAACTTCTTGACCTGATGATAGTCATCAGCAAAAGAGAGTGAGGGACGAGAGGGCTCAGGTTGCGCTTGAGAAGCCGGAGAAGTGGGTTCAACTAAGGAACAGCCGCATTGCAGACAGAATCTGGAGTTACCGGGATTCAACTGGCTGAAAACGCGGCATCTGCCCGCATTAAGAGATTGCCCGTATACGCCGCAGAATCTTGAACTGCCAGGTACTGCAGCCTGGCACATTGGGCATTTCATAATTGATGCCCTCCCGGCGGGTAAATAGCGCTTTAGTGTAGTCCAGGAAAACCAGGAAAGTCAAGACTGACGAATACTCAGCGTGTAGCCTGCCGTCGGTCATACCGTTATTCTCGAAGAAGGCCAATCGAAGGTCATTGAAAAGATTCTTATATGAGGACTGGTTCTACCTGTTGTCACCTTTGGTGGGCTTTGGGGGACAGTTCCCGAACTAATTTTTGAGAAGAAGGGGCTGATACCAGCGGTACAGCAGTTGCAGGTATCAGCCCGTTTATACAGCTACTAAAGGTATCCGGTACTCGGAGCGGCGACAATTGGCCGTGTTGTTAAAAGTTTACTCCTATCTGGTAATCCTCCATCCGTGGGCTGGACCTGCCGGACTTGTGTAAGTATAAGGTTTACCCCATGAGCCGTCATTACGGCGGCTCATTGAGGTGTTTGTATGATTACCAACACCATTCATTATCATTATTGTGTCCGTCTTCTTTATCAGCGCTTCAAAAGAGCCGGTATAAACCACGTCTCCTTTGGAAAACGCGCTTTCTTTATGCCAGCCATATTCGTAGGTGCCCTTCATGATTCCCGTCCGATAGTCGTAGGTTCCCTTCAAAGATAAATAGGCGTTGCTGATGGATTCTATCTGCACCTGCGCGCTGGGGATGTTGACATTCAATGTAAATTTGCCGTCAGTAACCCGGATAGGCTCCTTACTGAACAAAGTATCAGACATCGACATACCAGGAGGTGCATTCGGATTAACGGTCAGACTGAAATTACCTTTTATACCCACATATTCCCCGGCATCTGTGTTAAATCTTCCCCGGAGCATTTTCGCATATTCTTCCCGGCCGTTAGTGGAATACCAGGCTTTGATGAGGGAAATAACATCGTTGGCGGAAATTTCTCTTTCATTGGTGAAAGCGGTCAGGTTCCAGTCCTTCCTTCCGGTATCTCTCAGTATCTTCTTTGTTAAATGGAAAAGCTTGTCCAGCCGGGACTCCATATCATCATAGGCGTCATCATAGCCGTACATCGCATTTTCCAGCAGGCGGCTTTCCTGGAATTTGGTCACCAGCGCTTTGATTTTAGCCTCGTTTTTCTCGATTTCCGCCTCACTCTTGAGACGGTTATCAAACTGTTCCTTTAAATTTTCTCTTACCTGCTCTCTTATCCTATCCAGGTTTCTATCCGTCGGCGCGGGCATTCCCATGCTTTCCCGCCTGGCTATCTCCCGGTTGACCGCTTCGGAATACAGCCGTGTGGCGATACCCCGCATCTGGTTCCAGACGGCATCAAAGTCTCCGGCATCGACATTGTAGCCGAAAAATTTGTTATCTGCGCCGTTCTTATAAGCTTCATAAGCTGCCTCTATCTCGGCATCTTTCCAGGTATCGATGTTGTACTGAACGATTTCCACCCCTGACTGTATTATCTTGGTTATCATAAACTCTTCGGCAATCTGGGTACCCAGTATCCGGCCCGCCTCCAGATATTGCCCTTCGGCGGCGTGCCCGGCGGCCTTGGCAGCGGCTTTTATCAGGTCAGTACCGGAATCGGAGACAAACTCCAGGGTGCTTTTCCACATGGAGTCTTCCAGGTTTTCGGCAATCTTTTTGCCGACGAATACGTTGAACGTTTCATTAAAACCTTCGACATCGCCTTCTTGTAACTTGTCAATCAGGTCTTTGTATTCATCATCGTTAGCC
This sequence comes from Dehalococcoidales bacterium, assembly GCA_037440885.1. Classification (GTDB taxonomy): domain Bacteria; phylum Chloroflexota; class Dehalococcoidia; order Dehalococcoidales; family UBA2162; genus JBBITI01. The sequence goes on from JBBITI010000016.1 coordinate 42,302, forward strand.
AGGCTGGACATTATCTTGAACTTAATCGAATTCTCTGCGGCTTCATCATCCAGCCCCATCCGCTTTTTAAGCATGTATTCCACGGTGTTTTTCACCATCTCATCTACCACGTCGTCCGCCTTGTCCTGGGCAAGCTCACCTAATGCCTGGCTGTGGGCATACCGATTGATTCTTTCTTTGACACTGATTTTGCCGGTTCCAAACAAGCTGAAATGATAGGTCTGGTAAGCTACAATCCCAGTAGCTATATCTGTGCTTGAAGGTTTAAAATAGCGCCACCTGTTGCCAGCGTAATAGGTAACCCAGATACTCCTGGCTTTGAGGTCGGCAGCATATTTGTTTTTATCAACCTGAAAGGTCAAAATCGCCGGCTGATTCAAGCGCGTTTCGGCGCCAGCGATTTCAACCGGAGCTCCCAGCGGAGTAAATTCCTGGCTGTTGGTTGCAGGTACTTTCTTGGGTGTGTGAATGCTAACTCTGGTTGTCGAAACAAAGGCATTCGCTGGTATGGTTAACTGAAACTGATGGGTCGCCAGGTCGCCGGCTTTAGCCTCCTGCCCGGCAGCGACTACTTCCAGTGGTGGCGATATCTTATTTTCGTATTTCCAGTCTATGCCCCCCGATTGACCTGTACACGAAGATGCTAATATAAGCACCACCAGAATGGTTATCAATACAAATGCACTGCGCATATCCTGAACCTTTTCTCCCCTGAATTTCTATTTCATTCATCAGTTAAGACGATTAACGGGCAACCATAATAGGATTGTATCAAAGCCGCAGTCCTCAAACAAATGCTGACAACGCTCAAAAAATGAGCTATAAATTAATACACAGTCAAGAGGGCGGAAAATCTGAAGTCAAATATTGGTAATAGGATTCCCTGAACTGGAACTGAGGTAACAGTAGGTAGTACGTTCAAAGACTTCGATCTGGTATTTATTCTTGGCATCTAGTAAATAGGTCAATAAAGATTCGCGTCTTATCAAGCGGATGGTACTGCACATCGGACAGTTCCATAATTTTCAAATTAACCTTCTGCCCGAATTAGTGAGAATCCAGTGTAGCAGCGGAGTTGGATTTGTACCAACGGCCCCCAGATCAAAGCCCGAAACCGTAACTAAATCAGTTTCGGGCTTATTCGGTTCGCCTTGACTTAAAAGCATCTTACCGCTTGATTTGTAGATACAGTTCGTCACCGGGGGTGGGGTGTTTGATAGTGGACTCGTCGTTGTAGACAAGCAGAGATTCTCCGCGTACTACCTTCCGAGTGATTTTGTACCGCTTTTTGTCCTGCATATAATATGGAATGAAACAGACCGGTTTTCCGAGTCTTTTAACGGTTACCGCACCGCGCCACATTCCGGCAGGAACAGCTATGACCCCGGGCTTATCGAAAGTCACCGCTTTCATATTGTCTGGTTCTTCTCCAAGCAGTACTTCTATCTCAGCGTCAAAGCTATCCCACGGTTCGACGACGTCCGTTCCGGAAAACCACAAAAATTCGGCTATCTGCCCATTACTCACCGGTTCGTCATCTCCAAGCTTGCACGATGCCGTAATGATGTTAAAGCTGAACTGATAACCGGTATTGGGCATATCTTCTTTGCCTTTGAAAACACATCTGGGATTCATTACTGCATCTCCGAGTTTGTGGTAATCTTTCCTCAGTTCCATGATACAGTCTTTATATTTCCCAGCCGTCGAAGCGTTTTTGTAAAAAGGCTCCATATACTTGCGGACATCTTCGTCTGTCTGCTTCGGATTAGTGAAGCAAAGTCCGCAGAAGGTACATTTTTTTGTCTGGTCTTTTACGCATGGTCTTGAGTTTTCTTTCTCGTAGAGCCATTCCTCTTTCCCATTTTTATTGGTATGGCTGTAAACTCTCCCCTCGGTATTTCCAACATATGTGAGCATGGTGTTCAAGCCCCTGACAACCCTTTTAAAATACACCGGGCTGTGAAATACGCCGGGAGAAGCACACACGATAGACGGCTTCGTTATATGGTATATTTCCATGGACTGTGCGGAATCACCGATACAAAAGCCGATTTCGAATTCAGCTTCAAAGATCCTGTCAAGTTCAGCGCCGGTGAAAACGAAAAAATTATACGCCCCGTCGTGGATATGCGGAATATCCATAGTTCCGACTTTATTGGCGACAAGGAAGCCCGTTCCAAACCGGACATCTGGAATTACATTGTCGGAATTAAAGAAAACCATTCGCGGACTGGTGTAACCGTACCAGTTATCTTTATCGTGTGTTTGTATAAACGGATTGAACTGTTTATCTAACTTACCCAACTGTAGCACCTCCAATCGAGAGTATAGAGTATAGTCCTTTCTAGTGTTTTCTTCAATTTCTCATTGGTAGTAGTTAATGCACTAGTATAGACGAGCTTCTCGCGAAACGAGGTAAGATTTATACAAGTAAAAGAAATCATCGAAGGTAACTCGGTTAAGGCGGTAATTGACGGCGTTGGAAGGTACTTTTGAATACCCGCCAGTTAAAAAGCAGTGGGCATTAAGCGGTTTCCGGACGCGCTTCACCGCTCCGAGGGAAAGGCAGCGTTAATCTATAATTTAGACTACCAGTGAACGCACCTCCTTGAATCTGTGACGTTCGGCCATACTGACAACTACTGCCAGCATAACAAGGAGACTAAGGAGGGATCTCAGCGTTACTTTGGCGATACCACGAAGGGTTATTTTAAGCAGCCCCAATAAGTCTTTCACCCGGTAACTCACAGGAAGCATCCACGCAAAGGTGCAACTTGTATCCAAACCAGCAGTATAGTTCCCGCTCTTTCTTTTGTCCGTTTAATCCTTTCTCCGCACCGCTTGCAGCTTCTTTCACTCCCCACCGCGCATCAGAATCTGAGGGGTTTTTACGATGGCTGTTGGCATAGGCCCTAATATCGGTGGCATCGATTGCCAGTTTGCTCCCGAAGCCGGGTAAACACTGCCGTAACTTCTCCTGTTAGTTTCGCGGTTGCCTCTTACTTGAGATTCGTCCCTTCCCCATGATTCCCTCTCATAAAATGCGTAAGCAGCCGGAATATGCTAGCTTTGATGTTTATATAAGAATTTTTCAATATCACCCATAAAAGCGAATGTGCCCTTCTCAATTTGCTTTGTTAAGGCATTCAGATCACTAAAATCAGGGTTATCGGCCAAGGTGTATTCCACAATCGAATCAACGCCTTTTACAGCAGCGGGTATTCGGTATTTCGTCCAATTCTCTTCCTGAAATAATTTCCGGTATTCTGATTGAATCTGTTTATTCTGTGCTGCTAACCAGATTTCAAACCTGATTTTTTCATGAATAAGAACTATCGCTAATTTCAATTTTCTGTTTTTCAATTCTCTTGGGAAAATCGGGTAGTATGTCATGCCCATATAACCCTGGTAAACATTCCCGGGTGCAAAATCGGGGTATTTCTGGCTAAAATGCATCCTCAAATCCTTCACATAGTCCATCAGCCCCTGATAAGCTTTTTGAATAATACCTTTCTGCAATTGTTTTCGATACTCTTCTACATATTCTTGTAATGATTCCATCCTGGACCCCCTATCTGAGAAACCTTTTCAACATCCGGCAGATTCTTAAGCTGAGCCAAATACGCTCAAAGGAATAGTTTTTACTCTGCTTTGTTTCCCTACCGTTGTATGAACAGTCCCATAAGCCATCTTCTTTTCTGTTGTCGAAGAACCATTGTAGCCCTTTGTTGATGTCCGGATCTTCTGCGGCAATTCCCAATAACGACAGAGACTCCATAGCTGTTAAAAGATTAGGCCACCAGAATACAAACCTCGTCCAATAGCTGGCTGCCTTGTATGAAGAGTAAACATCCGGTTGAAAGAATCTTGATTTTAGAAGACCACCGGCAACTTTCGCTTCTCTTGATTGGCGATACACAGGATGAACCGCGAACGCTCGTAAAACCATATCTGTCCAGTTGTGAGAGAAAGGTTGTGACCTGACCGGTTCGACTGGTTCTGCATAAGATGACGTCAATCTGTACATGGTCTTACCATCGAAATGATGGGTTAATATAGGAATAGTCCATCCGCCATCATCCTGACGCATTTCAAGTAGCCACTGCATCCCCTTTTCCACCCGGGGGTCATTAACATATCCTGCCTGAATCAAAAGAGCCAAGATGTAGCCGGTGTAATAAGTGGCATACTGGTTGCCTATAAACCCGCGGATATCACCTTCAGGGGTCTGGAATGAAAAAATGTACTCGGCAGCTTTTCCAACGGGGATAGACTCCCGGGTGAACCGATATCTTTCAACCAGCGTGCTGAATGCCTTGAAGGTAGCTATTAGTTGCGCGTGGTTTTCCGGATAAACTGGCGTTTTCTTAGTAGGACCTGTCCATGAACCATCAGCATTCTGTTTACGCAAGATCTTCTGCGGCTCAGCAAGTTCCCATACTACCTGAACAGGACCCACCGCTTCTTCGAGAAGTTCGCGGCGGGTAAAGTAAACGGCTGCCTCGTTTTTCGTGGCGAGAAGCGCTGTTATCGAATTACGCAGCTTCTCCTGCCACCTTTTATCCATTATCCTTCCCACCGGTATTTTTTATTTTGGCGCAGCTTATCGAGACTGCAATTTAAACACAGACCGTTATGGCAGCATATCATTCCACCGCATTCAGGGCAGCGCCATTTTACTGCTTCCTCTTCCAAAAATTTCGTGATGCCGTGCTTTTTTATGAAATCGAGGTTTTTTATCATGCTCATGTGGTACTTGGTGCGATAGCGTTTATCGAGGTCTTTTAACCGGCGGCAGGGAAATGTATCGCATTCATAACAAAAACGCACTAGCCCTTTTCCCACCAGAGCACATTGTTGTGCCATGAAAGTACAGTTCTTACCACGCGGACGGCAGCCAGGACAGTATTTTTTAGCGAATCCCTTCTTATTCAGGTCGGTTTTCATCGCCTGGTAGCTGACACACAACCCGCAGTTCATCCCGCAAGGGGCAATAAGCTGTTCTTCGGTGTACTGTTTGGCTTTCATGAGTCCTCCTAGTTTGTTTATTATACCGGAAGACTCTAGTTCAGGATGTAGTTGTTTTAGGTGGTAAGGTCATCCTTTACTTATACCCCTTTTAGATTTAATCAGGAGTTAGGTAATTTTGAGAATCCTGTCCGGATTCTCGATTTTCCGGAAAGATAAAGAAAACGGTCGGTTTTCCTGTTATATTCCGGCCAGTTTGAGATCCCTTCGGCCTTGGGTTTCCCGGTACGGGCAAAACTGGACCATAGTGCCATCATCGCTTCGGAAACCGCCCGGTCCGTGGCATCCAGACCCGGTTTTGCTGATTTTGCCCCGGACCGGAGGGCATGTACCGAAACTGAATCCCACCAGCCGGTCGAATCGTCCCAGTCTCCAAATACATAGGGGAGTTCCATTGAATGTACTGAGACACAGCCTTCCTGCTTCCATCCGGCCGGCACCTGGTCGAAGAGGCAGGCATATCCTTTTTGTCCCAACTGCCGGTTAGCTTCAAGCATTTCCACATATGCTTTCGGTAAGTCAGATATTACCAGCGGGCCAGGGCCGGTAAGTTCACCCAGGTTGGTACTCACGATAAGGGGAACGGCATTGAAGGAATCCGAAGTCAACACCCGGCTAGGGATATCCGGTATTACCAAGCCGTCTGCCGACGCATCGAAGTCATTTACACTGGGCGGCTTTGAAGGATCACGCACGCCTTGTAATGTTTGGGCAGCCTTGATGATCTCTTGAGCGGGTACCTTACGGGCTTGTTCTAGTGTTGTAATACCTAGTTTTTTAAACAATTTTTGTCCGCTTTTCTCGCTATCAGCCATCGTCATTCCGGTAAGTATTACCATAGAGGTACCGCTTTCACAAATCGCTTTATGAAATAGGCCTTTGGCTAATGGTGAGGCCATCATGATCGATACCTTCGCCCCACCCCCGGACTCGCCAAAAATCGTGACATTTTCGGGATTGCCGCCAAAGGCCGCAATATTATTTCGAATCCATTGGAGAGATGCGATCAGGTCAAGGAATAAATAATTCCCGGACACTCCTTTCTCTGATTCTGTAGTCAGCCACGGATGAGCCAATAGCCCTATTGGCCCGAGCCGGTGTGTGAGAGTTACTACGACAACACCATATTCCGGTAAACGGTAGTTATTCCAAACCTTATCGCAGCCGCATCCGGAAGCGTAGCCACCCCCATGCATCCATACCATAACCGGTAATTTGTCATCGGGAGTTCGGGCTGGAGTAACTACATTGAGGTACAGGCAGTCTTCACTCATCGGCAGATCAGGAGTGATCTTGGAGATAAAAGTTTGTGGAGACATCGCTGTGAAGCTGGTACATTCGCGAATACCTTTCCAGTTTTTTACCGGTTGCGGTGGTTTCCACCGTAGCTTCCCTACCGGAGGAGCGGCATAAGGAATCCCCCGGAAAATGGAGACTTCTTTTCCCGGTCTTCCTATGATTGTTCCCGATACATAACCGTTGGCGGTCTTAACCAGTTGCATCATTCCCTCCCAATTTTTTCAATAATATCCGGTTTTCCAGTACTAACTTATTTTTTTTCAAGGTATCAAAAATACCCGGCATTGCTTCTTCCTTCGAATAATTATTTCTTAGAAGAATACTCGATTAATTCAAACACTTTCCCTATGGCACCGCGGCGATCGCCATATCAGATATTCGTTGATAATTAACCGTATCATGATAGTGTTCCAGCAAGCCGGAACGCAGGAAGATAAAGGTTACATCCCGTTCCGGATCAACCCAAAAACCGGTCCCGCCTAAGCCGAACTTTCCGAAGGTATGCGGTGAGGTGAAATTACCCATGGTGTTCAAGCTGATCCCCTCACCTCGTATCAAAAGATCCAACCCGATATTGGCTGGTCCTGGCTGCAGTCCGTGTTCTTTAATCACCGGTGTATGATATTCGTTGACCAGTGTTCCAGTTTGAATCGTAGTGGCTTTTTTTATCGTGGCGGGAGACAAAATACGTACACCTTCCAGTTCACCTTCACACCTCAACATCTCCGCAAAACGGAACAGGTCTTCTGCATAGGAGATACATCCCATCCAGGGAATCTCAGCGCCTTCGACAATAAAGCGGTTATGATTTTCCACCTCTTCAATGGTCATTTGTCCAGCTTGTCCGAAGGCTGGGTCACGTGCGACGATGGGAACCACACGGGCGCTCAAATCCCGGCGCCGGCCTAAGGCTGTACTCGTCATTTTCAACGGGCCAAATAGTTCTTCCTGGAAAATATCACGTAAAGCTCTCTTCCCGCCATCCCGCCGCCGGATAATTTCCCCCAGCAGGGCATGTCCCCATAACGGGCTGTAACTTACTCTGTTACCCGGAGCGGAGACCAAGTCCAGTTTACATATTTCCTTGATGACCGCCGATAAATTCCCCATTTTCTCGGCTTCCACCGGGAAAAGGACCTGGGGCGAACCAGCGGTATGTGTCATTACATGAAAAATCGTAACGGTATCTTTGACGCCCCCGCTAAATTCAGGAATGATATCAGTCACCCTGGTCGTCAAGGCTAATTCCCCGCGTTCTATTAGTGATAAAATAATCACATCGGTGAAAGCCTTGGTAACCGACAAAATATTGAAAACATCATTGTAACGCAACGGACGATTTGCGGCGCGGTCGGCATAGCCGATGGCTTCATGTAAACCTATTTTGCCATTACGTGCCACGATGACCGCCGCACCATCGTAGAAATTGGATGCTACGTCGCTGTGGATGGCGGCTGAGAGACGTTTCAACTGGAGAATGTTAAAGCCAGAGGATGCCAGTTTTTTCCGAGTTTGAGATATATCATGTTGTTTCTCCTCCAGACGGGACCGTGTTTTCTTTACTGTAGAATCCTGTGACTTTTCCATCTTAATCCCCCACAATAAATTGGTCTCTGGTTTTCAGGTTTATACCTGGAATATCCAGTATCTATAAATGCGGCCGTGAGATCCTTACCGCATATACCCCCCACTGGCCACGATGCGGTCGCCGGTCACATACCGGGACAGGTCTGAGGCCAGAAATAAAGCGGCGTCCGCAATGTCCGCAGGGTCACCTACTCGACCCATGGGAATTATCTTATTCAAATTTGCGAAATACTCGTCTTTGGGGATATCTTTCGGACGAACGGCATCATGAAAATCGGTACGCGTGATCCCGGGAAGCAGAGAATTTACGCAGATGTTATATTCCGCCACATCAATAGCCAGGCATTGAGATAACATGACGACGCCGCTTTTGGCAATACAATAATCGGCGATTACCCGCGAGGGGGAAATAGCACCTACCGAGGCCACATTAATGATTTTTCCGTATTTCTGCTCTTTCATGTGAGGCACAACCGCCTTGCAGCACAGAAAGACGCCCTTCAGATTAACCGCCATCACTCGATCCCACTGTTCCTCAGTAATATCTACGAAAGGCCTTTCAGGAGGAGAGACAGCCGCATCATTAACCAGGATATCGATTTTGTGGTACCGGCTAATCACCTGTTCCACCATTTTTTGCACCTGGGAACTGTTCGAAACATCACAAGGGATAAAAAGCCCTTCGCCTTTCCGGTCGGAAACCATCTTCAATGTTTCGGCAGCTTCATTGGGACGAACATCTACGATAACAGGCGTACAGCCCTGTTCGGCGAATTTCAGTACCATCGCCCGGCCGATGCCGCGGGCTCCTCCAGTAATCACTGCTACCCTGTTTGAAAGCAACATTTCTTCACCTCATAAAGCATAAAATAGCAGCCACTGATAGTGTAAGAGTTGTGTAGCTGTCCTGATATCATAGACCTCGAGCCAGAGTTCTCGGCATCAGTTTCATCAGTTCTTCGAGCGTCCAAATCCCATCCTTATAGATGCCTCGAATCTCTTCAGGTTCTGAATACAGAGCCACGCGTCCTTTAGTAGCACCGAAGACCTTTCCACTGATATTTTCCGCCTGGTCAGTTGCCAGATAACATACAATCGGAGCAATTTCCTTCGGGTCGGCTGGTTCGATGGTATCTTCATATAGTTGCCGGTCGATGATTCCCGCCTGGTAATACTTACCCCACATCTCACGCCACTGGGTGGGGTTGGAAAGGCGCATTTCGTTCAATCTCGTGCCACCAATGGGAGCGATGGCATTACAGGTAATTTTATGTCCTTCCAGTTTCATACGGCTGGCAATTCCCCGGGTTAAACTCACCACTCCACCTTTAGCAGCAGTATAAGTATCTGCTCCGGTAACACCCAGCCAGGAAGGTGATGTAAAATTAATGATTCGCCCGGTTCCTTGTTTCATCATCGCTTTCAGAGCATGAGTACAGGTATTGAGTGTCCCCTTTAAAGTAACCGCAAATACTGCATCCGAATCCGCTTCACTCGTTTCCCATAATTGACCGCCTCTCGCAATCGTGGCGCAGTTAACCAAAACATCGATTTTGCTGTATTCATGGATGCAGGCATCAATAATTCTTTTTGCTGCAGAAAAATCAGCTACCGATTCAAAGCACGTGGTTGCTACGCCCCCGGTTTTTCTAATGGCAGCCACCACTTCCTTTGCAGGTCCTTGATCCGACCCAACCCCATCGAGTTGTGTCCCGGTATCATTTACCACAACCCGGGCTCCATTTTGCGCCATTGCCAGTGCTATTTCTCTGCCCAACCCCCGTCCCCCACCGGCGACCACCACACACTTGCCGTCGAGTATCATCATCGTAACCTCTCATCCTGTTTTTAGATTGGTTGCCAATGATATCCCTGTTCTTTACGCTCTATATGACCCAGACCGGGAAAAGGAAAATGAGGGCTGGCAACCAGGGCATTATTTGTAATCGCCCATTCACAGAGCTTCCGCCGGGAATTTGCTGCCTGTTCCCGGTTTAGATCATTTGTATAATGCCATTCGGGATGTTGGAGTTGAAGTGGAAGAATCGCGGCATCAGCCAGTCCTAATAATTTTTCTCGACCGGATGTGACAACGATACTCATCATATAAGAGTGGCCGTGGGCATTTAAATATTGGATGCCCGGAACGATATCAGTCTGCTCGCTATCAATCAGGGTAAGATGGTCTTTGACCGGTATCAGGCACTGCTGAGCATATTTAAGTTGGACAATTTCCGGGACAGGACCACGGTTATACTTATTCAGATTGGATAAGACATCAGGATTTTCCATGATAAATTGCCATTCTTCTTTCCACATAAAAACTCTGGCATTAGGAAAAGCTAACGATTCCGACCTGGGGTCAACTAGTCCCCCAATATGGTCGGCATGGGCGTGTGTGATAATGATGGTATCGATTTCTGAGGCTTTTATATCCTCATATCTTAGATTCTCCAGTAGATGACCGCAATCTACCGGATGTCCGGAGATGAAGACCCGTCGTGGTTGTTGAGCTGGTAAAGATGGACCAGGATTGTTCATAGATATTGGATCCAAATCGACAAATGTCTTACTCATTCCCGTATCTATCAGGATTTTGTTCTTGCCTGTATCAATATAAAAAACGGTCCATGGTACATCTACCGGGCTATCCATCTGCAGATGATGGGAATGAAGCAGCGCCGCCGCCTCCTGTGGTGGGGCTCCATTCAACATAGAAGCGATATCAGCATGTAATATGCCATCCAACACGCTTATTACCCGGAAATCACCGAGATAAAAGGAGTAGGTGTCAAAGTACTTCGACGCCTTTTTTCGCTCTTCCTGCATAATTTCCCTTCACTTTATTCCGGGCACACCCTCCGGGTTATTTTCGCGGTCTTATCCCCCTGGCATAATTAACCCGGCCTACCCAAAATTCCGCATCATCCTCACGCGGGGTTATCCCGATAGCTTTAATACCTGCCCTCATTGTTTGCATGGCTTGATGTGTTAGTCTGCCGCCCGGCTGTCGCAGCATACCGCCGTTGCCCCCGGCTAACCAGTCAATATACTTGATTCCCACGTAACCACCGCCACTCTGATACAAAGCTACCTTCATGGCGTGCATGTGAACCGGAGATAGTTGCCAGTAAAGTTCCATTGCTTGATTAAACTCGCCCTGCACGAACAGGTTAAATAACCTGACGATACGGGTATCGGTGGCATCTTCCGGATCATAGATAACATATTTGCCGGGGCCCGCCCACTGCTGGTGGTACTTAGGAATGGTGATCGGCCACTCTTCGGGTTCACCGGATTGCTGCAAGATCTGGTCACCCACGAGGTGGTGCACCTGGGCCATTTTACCGAAGCCGTCGGCAATATAAATTTTTGCTGCTACGACATTCGGTATTTCAGCGATCCGGGCGACCAGTTCCGGGTTAAAAGCACTGGGGTGAAATCTCCCGAAGTCAAATATGGGCTTGGGCCAGAGATCGACACACAGATTCACCGCATCGCATATCTTCTTAGTGATCTGGTAGATGTCCTCTTCATTTTTAGCATAGAAGTTGCCCGGGTAACCAAAAAGGGTATGCGTCCCGCCGATTTTTTCGAAATGTTGAAGCAATTCTATGTCCTGTTCGACATCATCGATTCCGGTAGTGACCGAAACCAGAATTTTACCTTTGGCTTCGTCACATACAATCTCCATGAACTTTTTACGTTCCTCAAAACTCATCACACCGATCATCGTTTCACAGAGGACGCTGAACATGCCCTTCCTGATGTTATGCCGGACATCCCATCTGATACCTTCCTCATCAAGTTCCGAGAGGTCCGGAGTAAAAGATGGCGCGATCGTGCCATCCAGTCCGTTGTAGTGTTTTTTCGCCCATGCTTTTGCTTCCGATTTGGTAAATTCTAAAGCCATTATCTTTTCCTTATATAAACGTAATTTCCAACTCTTTTTGTGTATTGTATATTCAGGATGTCACCGCTCGGTTAATAATGTTTCAACCTTGCCCCTTTGGAATAGTTGACTCTGCCGACAAAAAACTCTTCTTCATTATCACGAAGCGGGACTCCCAACCCTCGCAGACGAGCCCTGATTCCATCCTTTTGATAGTCGTATAACCTTTGTCCCATTGGCTGTCGGACCATACCACCATTACCGCCAAGTAACCACTGGGCATATTTATCGGGCAAGGTATTCACGATTCCGGTATTAAAATATGAATCGGAGCTTCCCCCGATCGAAACTCCTGCCGGTACCGCACTCATGAAGTCCCAGTACATCTTCATTGCTTTATCCATCTTGCCTTCGACAAACAGGTTGAACATGTTCACCATTTTTGGATCATCAGGAGTCTGCGATATGTCATAGGGACCAGCGCCTGCCCACTGCTGCCCGTATTGGGGAATCGTGATCGGCCAGTTGACCTGCACGGGGTCATTCACAAGGACTCTGTCTCCGATAATTCGGAAAGACTCGACCATAAAACCGATCGGTCCGCCTCCGCATAGCTTCATGCCCACGACATTGGGGATATCGGCAATCTTGTCAAGAACGGTCAGCGGGAAATAGCTGGGATGCATATGTTTCACATGGAGTCTGCCGGCGTAAAAATTCACTGGTAGATTGGTAGCATCGCACATCATTGTGTAATGCCGGTACAGTTCTTCTTGAGATTTGGGGTAAAACTGCACCGGATGGCCGATCAACGCAAAAGTGCCGCCGACTTTCTCGAAATGGCGTAGCATTTCGATATCTTCGTCGACAGTGTTTTGCAGGATGGTCATCGACACATGTATTTTACCCCTGGCTTCATCGCATACAATCTTCACAAATTGCTTGCGCTCTTCAAAGTTCAATGCGCTAGCTTCGACAGCGCAAAGGATACAACTCAGCTTATTCGCGATAAGGTATTGAACATCCCACCTGATACCTTCTTCATCCAGTCCGGAAAGATCCGGGGTATATGATGCGTGAATAACGCCTTCCAGTCCCTTCAAATTTTTCTTTGCCCACTGTTTTGCTTCTTTTTTCGTAAACTCTAATGCCATCTTGCTCTCCTTTCCCGAAGATTTTCTCGACAAACAATTATTTTTGTTACCGCCACTGGTCTACTGAAGCTGTCGCCATACAGCTGAAATCTCCCGCCATCCAGAAGGCATCGGTCCCTCCCCCCACCACTAAAATCTCAACCGTAGCATTATTCAGGATCAGCGGATGCGTTGTTTTTGCTCCTGGTGGTAATTTCAACCAGGATGCAAAAGGCTCCATCCCCTTGCGGGCAGCTTCCAGGTTGTCGGGCATCGCCGCCCAATAGGTCCAAACTGACATACGGGCATTGTCTTTTATCCAGCGGCTTAACTGCTCCTTGCTTTGAAAACCTTCATTCTTGATATCCCGAGCGGTTATCGGACTTAAAATAAAAGTGGCCTGTGTACCTGGGTTTAAGCCCAGTGTATGATGCGTGCCGGCACCACTCATTTCAAAGCTTGTCAATTGCTCTTTCATGATTTCGTGATGCGGATGTGGTTTATATGCTGCGTAATTTAACAGGCTCCACCCGCCTAATATGTTGACCACGCTTTCCTCGGCTTTAAAACCCTTTTGTACATGCAGGGGCTGCCATCCCTCGGGTAATGCTTCTTCATTCTCAGCACAACATAAATTATTGTAGTTCGTATTATTGCCGATATCACCCAGGTAGGTTTCCCCCGCTTTTGCTCCGCCCAGGTTTTTCGAGATCAAGGTCCATGCCCGACCAATCACTGCGTTGGCTTGATTGAAAGGGCCCAGGGCGCTCAACCCGTAATTCATCTTTATCTCGTTACGTATCGGCCCACTCGCAACAATCATCCGGCACATCGAGGTCGCCGAACTGAATAACGAAGTTACCCCTGTCGAAGCAATTGCTAATATCACCGGAAAATGCTCCGGCCTGGCTCCGGCCATGACCGCATTAACTGCGACTTTTTCTACTGTATATTCCCAGGCTTCGTGGGGCGGCGAAGGCTGCATTGTCACCGGTAATGATCTAGCCTCATTTCCAGTCCTGGTTCCTGCACCAAGCTGCCGTACGGAACGTTCCCAGGCTTCATTGGGAGGAATCGGCTGCATTTTTCCTATTATTTCCTCCGCTTTATGGCTGGTACCCTTAAGCATCTCCGCGACTCTTTCCTCTGTGGGTAGTATGATCGGCAAACCGTCGGTCCAACCATTATCCATAAAATATTGTTCCAGATTTTGTGCTGTATCCGGTGGCAACAACCGTGGATTCGGCCGGGAAATGTTACCGGCTCTTTTTTCTTCCGGAGTGGTCGGTTTCGTCAAAGCAGTAATAATACCCTCGATCACCGGCCTGTTGTTGATAGGGTCGTTACCCAACAGGTATCTGCGGTGCACCTCGATTGTCCGGTTAGCAAAAGGATGGGGTACAAAGGTATAACGTAATTTCGGTACTCCCTTTTTATACGCAAAATTCCTGATCAGGTCCGGGAAAGCTTCGGTTATTACCGGCGCCGTCGGTAGACCCATTTGTTCCAGTATCGAACAGAAGATGGTCACCGAAGGAGCACAGGTATCCAACTGTCCGATGCCGATAACTACCCCGTGGCCTTTTTCCTTGATTTCCGCCCATAGCTCAGGATCATTATTGAAGTAAGTGCCCACTTTGGTCCTCAGCTCCCATTTCGTACCGGGATACCTGGCAGCAAGCAGTTTCTGCATTTCCTCGAAGAATTGATGCGTATGCGGGAAATTGACGTCGACGATATATATGGTTTTACCATCCAGGTTATCTAGCCGTGGGGCCATCGGAATCAGATGTATGGGAGGGGCTGTACCTTGCGGGCTTAAGACCTTGATTAATTTTTCTGTCATGATCTTTACCTCCCCTTGTTTATTTAGTAGCATTTGACAAGAAATAGAGCGGGTGTTAGACTCAGCCAATAGTCATATCGGATTTATATTATACGATTATCGGATATTATCATAATATATAAAATTTGGTGAATCAAGATTTTGTTCATCACTCAGGGTAACTCCTCTCCCTTAAAAAAACTAACTGTTGAAGGGTGAAAAATGAAAGGAAAAGTGTCCCTCGAATGTTTAAATCCCCAGGGTATGCTTGATTATCCAGCTCCTGTAGGACTAAAGAATCCTCGTATGCAGGATTTAGCGGGTAAAAAAATCGGTATCATCTGGGACGGGAAAAAGGGCGGAGATAATTACTGTGCTGCCGTGGAAGAACTGTTGCAGCAAAAATATCCCACCGCTATTACTTTCCGGCTCGTCTGGGGAGATGCTGCTGCAGCAGAGAAAGCCAAAAAGGAGATGGATACTTTTATTTACGGTGTGGGTGATAATGGGATGGGAGGCTGGATCCAGTGCCGGCAGGTGATCGCCCTGGAAAAACTCGGTATCCCCGGTGTTTTCGTAATCGGTGATAACGCTCTTCATACTTCTAAAATGTCAGCTGAGGATGCGGGCATGCCGGCTATCCGTATCGTCACCCTGCCTTCGATTGATTACTACCCGAACCGGTCGACGGTGGCTAATATCAAGCCGTGCGCCGCCGCCTCCATCGATCAGATCATTGACGCCCTCACGCGCCCTTTAACTCCGGAAGAGAAAAATCCCGGGATAAGAGCTTCGAATAAACCAAACGCAACCGTTGAGTTTTCTGCTGATAGTTACGAGTCCGCTCTTGAGTTATTCAACCAATCCTATCTGGACCGCCATTGGGGGGATGGACTACCTCTGGTACCCCCCACGGAATTATCGGTAAAACGGATGCTTCTGGGAACCACCCGTACCCCGGACGAAATTATCGGCCGGATACCTTACCGTAATGGTATTGCGACGGTAGAAAAAATAGCTGTCAACGCTGTCATGGCCGGAGCAAAACCAGAGTATTTACCGGTGATTATTGCCGCGGTGGAATGCCTGGCTGAAGAAAAGACTTTTACGCATATGATGAGCTCGGAAGGCTCCTTTACCATGATGATCATGGTCAGCGGGCCGATGGGCAAAGAAATAAACATGAATTGCGGGGTGGGTTTATTAGGCCATGGCTGGCGGGCAAATAATACCATCGGCCGGGCGGTCAGATTATGCCTGATCAACTTAGGTTACCTGTGGCCGGGGGAAATCGATATGGCATTGATCGGCCGGCCATCTCCTCATACCTTTTATACTTTTTCCGAAAACCTGGAACAAAGTCCCTGGGAAACATTTAATACAGGTTTAGGCTACGGACCTGAAGACAGTTGTGTGACAGTCTCCACCGTAACCAGCGGCGGGGGCATTGGTATGAGGATATTTGGCGGCGGAGTAGTTGAACCCTGGGATACCAGGTCGGTCCTCAACGACATCGTGAAAGATATTGCCGCTGACCGGGGCACATTTGCGCAGTATAAGGTCGGGGTTGCTAATCCAACTGCCCATCTAAGAAAGCATATTATCGTCATTCATCCTGAATTTGCCATTATGCTGCAGCGTCTCGGTTTTAAGAGCAAGCAAAGCCTGCGGGATTACCTCTATGAGAGCACCAAAGTACCTTATGAGGAACTCAGTCCCCGCGAAATCCAGGGCATCCACGACCGGATCAATACGAAAGCTCCGGATATGGACATATTTTATCCGCACGATGCTATTCCTGAAAAACGCCTGCCAGTGATCATCGAGTCACTAAAACCAGGGGGCAAAGTCCCGGTTGTCAATCCGGAAGATATTCATATCGTCGTATCAGGCAGTATTCCGGGATACTCATTCGGCATGTCGTATTTCCGCACCGCACATAAGACCAGGTTGATAAAAGGAGCCGCGGCGGTAAATCAGTGATATAGCCCATACCAATATAAAATGATGTTTTCAAATACCAGGTGAGTGGAATTACCTTAGGAGTGTTTAATTAATGCCATCACGATCTGAAATTGCCAAATATCGACGGGAGAATCACACCTTCAAGCAGCAAATCGAAGAACGCTCTGGTAAAACAGTAGCACAACTTTATCAGGAAAGAAGTGCCCGGTGCCGTGCTGCGGTTGAACTGCAGAAGCCAGATCGGGTTCCTTTCTTCTTTTTAATCGATGCCCAGTCATATGCCGGAGTTCCCAATGCCGCAGCATATTACGACCCGCTTCAAATGAAGCGGGCAATGCGCCAGGCCGCGGTCGAACTGGAACCCGATATGGCCGAGGGCGGCTTCCCATCCTGTGGCGATGCCATGACCGAGCTGGATGTAAAAAATGTCCTGTGGCCGGGCGGACCGCTGCCTGCTGATGCTGGGATGCAAGCTGTCGAAGGCGAATACATGAAAGCAGATGAATACGACCTTTTTCTTAACGACCCTACGGGTTTTGTCATTCGCCGCTTTCTGCCTCGTGTCTATGGAGTATTACATCCTTTAACCAAGTTACCTCCCATGGATAGTATGTTTGGCGGATTCGACGCTCTGACACCGATGTTTACCAGCCCGGAGTTTGTGGAAATGGCCAAACATGTAGCGGCAGCCGGAAAGAAAGTAG
>JBBITI010000017.1:0-45456 GCA_037440885.1 Dehalococcoidales bacterium
CCAGTGGGGTTCATAGGATTACTGATAATTTTGGTCCAGTGTTTTACCAAGCAGGGAACCGCCGAGAAAGTAGCTTTTATCGTCTGGACAGCGGTTATGGTAATTGCCACCATCGGGCAGCGCCGGTTTGCTTATTATGCGGTGGTAAATATGGCACTGTTGTCGGGATACGTTTCGATATTGTTTTACTATCTGATAACCTGGCTGCTGGCTTATACCGGAGGAGATCGTACCTTGAGACTGGGGAAGAGTATTTTTACGCTGGACGGGCTAACGGGATACATCAGGCCGGTGGTAACAGCAACATTAAAGGCAACCACCAAGAAAGCGCGCCGGCGCGCCCAGCAACTGGCGAGGAAACAAGAGTTGGACCGGCGGCGGATGTCAGCGAATCAGACAAACAAAGTTAAGTTGGTAAGGAACGTTGTCAGTATTGCCGTCTCCGTGATAGTGATATTCATGTTACTCTTCTCTCCGGTAATCCTCTTCCCGGATGAAGCACACGGTATGAACAGTCCCCCGGCTATCGCCACTGCGAAGACTACCCCTTATGCTCCTGAATCTGTCTGGATGAAAACGCTAGCCTGGATGAAAGATAATACTCCGGAACCCTTCGGGAGTGCGGAAGCATATTTTGCCCATTACAAAAAAGGGTTCATCTATCCGGATAGCGCTTATGGAGTATTAGCCTGGTGGGATTACGGCTACTGGATAACCTATATTGGCCACCGCATTCCGAACGCAAATCCCGGGCAGGATCCGGTGGCGGTAAAACGGGTGGCGAATTTCCTGGTAGCCCAGGATGAGATCACTGGCGATAACCTGGCTAACGAAATGAAGTCAGCCTATGTGATTATCGATTACCAGACAGCGACCAGCAAATTCTGGGCGGTAGCGACATGGGCAGGGCAAAGCCAGTCTGATTACTTTGAAATATTCTGGGACGTGCAGAGTAATCAACAGAGATTATTCATCTATCCGGCGTATTATCAAGCGATGTCCACACGTCTATTTTCGTTCAACGGCACGGCACAGGAGGGTATTAATCCTCTAGTGGTGGAGTACGTGGAACGCACTAGTAAAGGAATGACATATAAAGAAGTCGTAAATACAAAACAGTTCGCTACATATGACGAAGCGGTAGATTTTGTTTCCAACCAGGCAAGCGGTAATTTTAAGATCGTAGGAACCAGCATCGCAGAAAGCCCGGTACCTCTAGCGGCATTGGAGAATTACCGTTTAGTCCACTCATCTGAAGAGACGATCCCGATATCTTCAAGTGCTCAGACTGCGCAAATAAAAATATTTGAGAGAGTGAATCGGCAGTAATCAACATTTACATTTTACTCAAAATACAATAGAGTATGTATTTGGATAGATAAACAGTAGAACCTCTGTTCGTAATTTGATATGGGTCGGAGACAGGAGGATTGGTTGTAGTTGTCTATTCTGGTACATGTGTGTTATAATTCTGCGATATATTTTTGAGGTAAGGTAATGGTATCTGAGACTATAGTAACCAAACCAGTTGGCGAATTACGGGGCTACGAATTAGTCCTGGTAATCAACCCGCAACTCGATGACGAGTCATTCAACGCCGCAGTAGATAAATACAGTCGTTTTATTGCTGGAAAAGGCGGTAGTGTTGAAGATACGCATCGTTGGGGGAAGAAAAAACTGGCTTATCCGATAAAGCATTTTGGCGAGGGTAATTACGTACTCTTGAAATGTAAGATGAAACCAGCTACCAGTCGTGAACTTGAGGCGAATCTTCGCATCTCCGAAGAAGTAGTAAGACACTTGTTGGTGAAAGAGGAGAATTAGTCCGGATAGCCGACTTTCGAAGGAACTGGGGAGAAGATGGTTAGCGTTAATAAGATGATAATAATCGGGAATCTCGGCAGCGAGCCGGAAATGCGCTTCACCCCTAACGGCAGGCCGGTAACCTCTTTCAGTGTCGCGACTAATTGGCGTTACACTACTTCGGACGGTGAGCGTAGAGAAGAAACCGAATGGTTCACGGTAGTTACCTGGGGTAAACTAGCTGAGCAATGCAACCAGTTTTTAACTAAAGGCCGTTTGGTTTACCTCGAGGGTCGGTTGCGGACTCATACCTGGGACGGCCAGGACGGTCAAAAACATTTTAGAAATGAAATTGTTGCCAGCAGGGTGAGTTTCTTAGAGAAGCAGGGGGGTGGGCCTGGAATCGACCGTCAGTCCGAGAGTGGCATAACCGATACAGAACCGATAGAAGAATTTGCAGAATAAAAGGAAGTTAATCAGTGGTTAAACAGGATACAGCCAGACCCAGACCAACCAGAAGTACCAGGCCGCGGTACTCTCCAGTCCGAAAGGTATGCGTTTTTTGCGCTGGTAAAATTGATAACATCGATTATAAAGATGCCGTGAGGTTGCGCAATTTTATATCAGACCGCGGTCGAATAGCTTCGCGACACCGTACGGGCACCTGTGCTAAACATCAAAGAGTATTAGCTACGGCGATCAAACGGGCCCGACATCTGGCGTTACTGCCCTTTGCTCCGGCGCATCTGCGTGGGGTCAATATCGGACCGGTTTAGTAATTCATCCTGATAATTTATTGTTCAATAAGGGGTTAATGTGCCGAAGAGGACTTACCAACCAAAAAAAATACCGCGTAAGCGCGAGCATGGATTTCTTAAGAGAATGAGTACTCGTAGCGGACGGGAAGTACTGAGAGCCCGGCGTTTGAAGGGACGCCTACGACTTACGGTTGTCTAGAAATTCTGCTCCTGTGATACCCATCCTGGCGGGACTTATGAGGGGTAACAAGTTTCTGACAAAACCCCGGGAGTATGAGTGGGTTTTTCGTCAGGGAAAATCCCGGAGTTCGAATCATTTAGTATTGAAAACCGTCCCGAATAACTTAGATCATTCCCGCTACGGTATCTCCGTTAACCGTCGTGTTGGGAAAGCTGTAGTACGGAACCGGGTAAAACGCCGTCTACGAGAGATATTAAGATCGATAGTAATGAGGCAAGGATGGGACATGGTTTTTATCGTCCGGTCGTCAGCCGCAGCAAGCACATATCAAATTTTGGCACAAGAAGTCGATGAGTTAATGATACGAGGGGGAGTAACCGAAGCCTCAAGGAAGCTTCCCGCTGATAATTGTCAGAGTTAGAATGATAACAATGAGTGATTTTCAAAATCACCGGAATCGCAATACTGAGTAAAGGGGCAGATTTGGCGGAGATAAATATTCAAGCTGTACCGAATGCCAAAGCAGACAACCCGGCAAAAATACTGGCACTGGCTTTGATCAGGTTGTACCAGAATACCATATCAAGGGTATTGCCGCCATCATGTCGTTTTGTACCCACGTGCTCTGAGTATACTTCGGAAGCCATAAAGCGGTACGGGCTATTTAAGGGCATATGGATAGGGATCAAGCGCTTAAGCCGTTGTCATCCGCTCAACCCGGGTGGATATGACCCGGTACACTAGACGATCATCAAGAGTGAAGGATAAGAAGACCAAAATGACACTAAACAGCAATAGCCGCATAAAAAAGTTATCCTGGCGTGTGGCGTTCCTGTCCATATTAGTTATTGTGTTAACTGTTTCCGGTTGCGGCGGAGGGACAATGCAAAGAGGATGGTCCGGCGGGGTGATGCAGGGGAATATCCTCTATCTGGGATCGCGCGATGGGAGACTGATTGCGGTTGATGTGGGAAATAATTCAAGAACTTGGATTGTACCGCTCGAAACCGGAACGACCAGTGTTGGACTGGGGTGCTCGCGCGTACCTGTAGTCGCATATATCTATGGATCCCCGATCATCACCGATAACCTCGTTTATGTCGGGGGGTATAACGGCAAAGTATATTCCTTTGTTTCAGGTGAGAAAAGCCCGGATCGCACCCTGGACCGGGTCAGGATCGGAGACCGGGATTTGTTAATCGGTCCTATTGAAGGTTCATTAACTCACAACAACGGGATTATCTATTTCGGGTGCGGGGCGGGCCGGGTGTATGCAATTAACGAACGGTTGCAACCTGTCTGGGACGAACCTTTTCAGACAGGCGGGAAGATAGTTTCTACTCCGGTAGTGGCGAACGGAGTAGTATACATAGGCTCTTATGACAACAAATTATACGCTCTCGACGCGGCATCAGGACGCCTGATATGGGAATACGCTACCGAGGGAGTCTTGATTGCCAATCCGGTTATCGACGGCGATACTGTATATATTGCCTCATTTGATAAAAAGATTTATGCAATCAATATTACTGAAGGAGAACTGCGCTGGAGTTTTGCCGGCGGCCATGGTTTCTGGGCGACTCCCATCGTCCGAGAGGGACAGTTATATGCGCCGTGCCTCAACGGGAAAGTATATGTATTAAAAGCAAGTGATGGCAAACTAGTAACAGAAGTAGACATCGGTAGTCCGATAAGTGCTACACCGGTAATTGTCGGAGAGAACCTGGTGGTAGTTACTGAAGAGTCGAAGGCTTCTGGCAATCTCAAAAAAGGGTCTGCTGTCTGGACAATTATGCTGACGACAAACCGGAGCCGGGAAATAGCCCGGCTGGAAGGGGAGAAAGTCTCTGCTCCTCTGGTAGGAAATGAGAAATCTGTTTTTGTACATACGTATCGCGATTCGTTGTTCGGTATAGATATTGATAATGGTGCTGTCCGCCAGTTCAGCATCAAATAGAGGTAGAATAGTTGAACATCTGGGACCTGTATATCGTTTCGCCGCTGGTAAACGCACTGATTGTGCTTTCGCACTATCTTTTCAGTAGTTTCGGCCTGACGGTAATTATATTTACCGTTTTGGTTCGAGCGGCGATGTACCCGCTGACAATCAAGCAACTCAAGGCGACCAAAGCCATGCAGTCGATCCAGGGGCAGATGGCGGAACTGCAGAAAAAATATGCCAAAGACCGGCAAACGCTTGCCCAGGAGCAGATCAAGCTATACAAGCAGTCCGGTATGAACCCCGCTGGCTGTATCATACCGATGCTGGTGCAACTGCCAGTCTGGATCGCTCTATACCAGGCGATTATCAAAGTACTCGGGGCGCTGCCGGAAGATTTTCTCAGTTTGTCACGATATTTATACACTTCCTGGCCGATAGTGTTCCAAGAAGTACCGCTGGGCAGCAAGTTTTTGTGGCTGGATCTGGCCAGTCCGGACCGTCTGATGATATTGCCGATACTTACGGGCGTATCAATGTGGATACAACAGAAAATGTCAACTATGCCGAGTCCGGATCCCAGGCAGCAACAACAAGCCCGGATGATGCTGTGGATGATGCCGTTGATGTTTTTTGTTTTGAGCATGCAATTCCCGAGTGGCCTGACGCTTTACTGGGTTACTTCAAATATCATCGGAATTATCATGCAATATTTCGTAACCGGGTGGGGTGGGTTGAGCATGAAAAAAGAGCAGCAGAAGGTTACCGTTGAAAAGAAAAATAAGGAGCCGGTCAAACAGATCTCTTCTCAGACCAAAAATGTCGTAACCGATGTGCAGGCAGCACAGAAACCGGCTCGTAGAGAGGTGCAGGATGGAGAGTCTGGAGGTACACGGGAAGACGGTCGAGGAAGCAACCTTAAAGGGGTTGGCACACCTTGGTCTCAATCGAGACGCAGTCGAGGTCACCACCGTAAGGGAAGGTAGATCTGGGATATTTGGTCTGGGGGCGGAGGATGCGATTGTCCGCATTACGGCGTTAAAACCGGAAGAACAACCGGAAGCAGTAAATTCGGAAGAGGTTGCGCAATCGATACTGGAAAAATTACTGGAATATTTTGAAATTGATGGAAAGGTTAATGCCAGGACAATGCCAGCAGTCGAAGGGCAGGAAGAAGCTACAATCTCGCTGGACATACAAGGGGAAGACCTTGGGATTCTAATCGGACGACGGGGACAAACGCTCTCGGCACTGCAATACATAGTGCGATTGATAGTAAGTCGCAAAATAGACAACTGGGTACCGATTGTGATTGATGTGGAAGGTTATAAACAGCGCCGGGCACGTGCCCTGCAATCGTTTGCCATCGATATGGCCGACCGGGTTAAAGCGCGGCGTGCCCCCTTTACGCTGGAGCCGATGCCGCCACACGAAAGGCGCATCATTCACATAGCTTTAGCGAACAACAACCATGTGACGACAGAAAGTATCGGCCAGGGTGATGAACGAAAGGTGGTCATCCGGCCCAAGCGATAGTGTTTATATTGAGGTTAGAACAAGGAAGGAGACGGCTAAACTTGGCTGTCTCCTTCTTCTTTGATACTGTTTTGTGAAAGACTAGAAATTCCACTTGAAATTGGAGAGCGCCGGAACATATTGATTGACCAGAGTCACGGTGTCAGCAACATTTAGTTTTTGGAACATCATAGAAAATTCGGCTTCCAGCTCTTCCCGGATTAACTGCACATCGCCAGCCGGAATATCCCAGGTTTCTTTTTTGAACGGACCCCAGGCACGTTTTCTGGTTTTGTAGAAGAATTGTTCATCGCTTTCACCGGCTTTCCGTTCATCGGAATGATTTTGTGCCAGGTAGGCATACATGCGTTTTTTCAAGTTTGTGGGGAAGTGCTTGCTATCGTAGGTAATGTTCTGAAAACCGGTAGCCAGATGAACTTCGGCAGTGCCGACATCGGCAAACATAGTGAAAGCTTCCTGGGGCAAAGTAGATGCACCGTGTTGGACAGCACCGGACATGCCGTATTCCTCTTGCGCTATCTTAGATAAAATCTCCAGCGTTTTAAAATCGAGTTCGACGCGGGCGATCGAACCATCGGAAAGAACCACACCGCCATGTGTGGTACCAGTCTGAACGCTTATTTTGGAAATACCTCTGGTACCGGGTTTCAGCAGAGTTTGATAACCGGACATAAAGACCCGTAAATCTTCGACGGTGCTATTTTTCCCGCCGACTTCGCCGATTTCACCGCCGATCGAGATGGTTACTCCGTTCGGTTCGATACTCCGGATGAATTCGGTCAGCATAGCTGTGACAACACAGTTGTTAGCCTGTTGCTTTTCCAGCGTGGGCATGGTCAAATCGACGATGGTAGAAGCATCGATGTCGATGTTCAGAAACCCGGCGGCGATTGCCTCTTTAATGTAGTCCTTAATGCCGTTAAGCTCTTTTTCACGATCAACTTTAAATTTAGCAGCATTCACCTGGGTATGGTCAGCCTGGATGAAGACCGGGCCTTGAAATCCTTCCCGGATGGCGGCTGCCAGGACGGCAGTAGTGTATTCCGCCGGTGGCTGGTTAGTATAACCAGCTTCCGAACGGGCGATTTCAAAGATAAAAGCACCTACTTTATATTTTAGCGCAGCCCGGAAAATACAGCGGGCTGTGTCATAGGTAATGCCGCGAATATTGATGGCGGGGACGGTCTTGTTTTTGTAGAGACCTTTTCCGGCAGCTTCGTAGAGACCCTGAATACTGGCTGGAATGATGCCCAAGGTATACGCTGATCGCATGATTGCTTTGCGAGTCTCATCTCTTTCTTTTGCGTCAGCGCCAAATACCGCTTTCCGAATATATTCATCGATATTGTTTCTGGTGATACCAGTGGTTGAAGTCATCCTATCTGCTCCTTAAATCCTGGTTATTGACCGTCTGCCGTTATACTTATCAGTATCATACTGAGTTTTAGGATCGACGAGGCTGAGTTTTCCCATTACTTTTTCAAAGGGGACAGAACTTATCCGACCGTGTTTAAGACAAACCATTTTGCCAAAATCGTTCTTGAGAATTAACTCGACTGCGGCAATGCCAAAATAGCGACCCATGCGGCGGTCGTAAGCACAGGGGATACCACCACGTTGCAAGTGGCTTAATACTATACTGCGGGTTTCGAGTTTGGTATGTGTAGCAATCTCAGAAGCGAGCCATTCACCGATGCCCCCGAGGGTTTTATGACCGAAACTATCGACGGTATCGCTCTTGAAAAATTCAGCTCCGCTGACCGGTTTCGCGCCCTCAGAACAGGCGATCATTTGATATTTAGCCCCGGATTTTTTCTTCTCGAGTATCAGTTCATTTACTCGATCCAGAGAAAAATCATATTCCGGGATTAAAATCATATCGGCATTCGCAGCCTCGCCACCTTCAAGGGCAAGCCAGCCAGCCGTCCGGCCCATGATTTCAATAACAAAAACACGGTGGTGCGAACTGGCAGTCGTCCGCAGGCGGTCAATCTCCTCCACAATAACGTTCAGAGCCGTTTCAAAGCCAAGCGAATATTCGGTCTCGGGCAGGTCTTTATCGATTGTTTTCGGAATACCAACAATATTTACACCGAGCTGAGATAACTTGATAGCAGCCCCGATAGTGTCGTCACCGCCGATGGCTATCAGTACATCAATGCCGAGTTTTTTAATATTGTCGACTGCCAGCTTAGAGCGATCGTTTTTAGGGTCAAACGGATTGGTCCTGGAGGTGCCTAAAAAGGTGCCGCCGCAGCGATCCCAATTTTCTACTACGGAACGATCAAGCGGCCAGATATTTTCACTGAATTTCGGACCGCTGGCTTCGGCGTTTAATAGACCACGCCAACCGTCCACAATTCCCAGTACCTCACATGTCAAGCCGTACTCCCGGAGAATCCGGTCATCTGTAGCTGCAAATACAACGGACTTAACCGCCGGGTTCAAACCAGCGCAATCCCCTCCCGACGTTAATACACCGATCCTGGTCACTTTCAATTCCACTCCTTTATGATCAGATCATTAAAATCGCCTTAAAATTATAGCATCGCGTAATCGGACCATCAAGACAAAGAAATCCGGAGTGACGTTCAATCGTGTTACTGCCATCAGTCGTTACAGAACGATAAGATTGGACTTTGCCAGATCCGGCAATCCTGGTATTGATCAGCAATCCTGGTACAAATTGCCCTGACAGATACGGTATGTTATATTTATCAGTTATGAAAAAATTACCGATAGAGCTTATTGCCGGGGGGACGGTTACCTCGCCGAAGGGTTTTCATGCCGGAGCGGCGAAGGCGGGCATCAAGAACGGGACGAAGAGACGACTCGACATCGGCATCCTTTATTCGGAAGCACCGTGTGTGACAGCGGCAGTGTTTACAAAAAATAAAATAAAGTCGGCGCCGGTATTACTGGATCAGGAGCGGTTGCGGAAAGGTGGAATTACAGCGGTCATAGCGAACAGCGGCAATGCCAATGCTTCCACCGGCGAGCAAGGGATGAAAAACGCGGCGGAGATGACCGCGCTGGCCGCTAGAGCGATCGGTGCGGAACCGGAAAACGTGCTGGTGTGCAGTACAGGCGTAATCGGCATGCAATTACCGATGGTAGCGATTCGCGAGGCGGTACGAGACATTGCGCTATCGCCAGAAGGAGGGCATGACCTGGCCCGGGCAATTATGACGACTGACCTGGTACCCAAGGAAATAGCGGTAAAAGTAAACGGTAACCTGAGCTACACCATCGGCGGCATCGCCAAAGGCTCGGGAATGATTCACCCGAACATGGGGACGATGTTCGGTTTCATCACTACGGATGCTGCGGTGGAACCGGGTTTTCTGCAAACGACGCTGCAGCGGGTGGTGAACGATACCTTCAATATGATCTCCGTGGACGGCGATACCAGTCCGAGCGATACGGTCTTTGTCATGGCCAACGGACTGGCAAAAAACGATCCGATTAAAAACGGCACTGCGGAGTCGCGTTTGTTCAGCGAATCTCTCAGGCAGGTGTGCGAGTACCTTGCCAGGGAGATCGCTCGCGACGGCGAGGGGGCGAAGAAACTGATTGAAGTCAAGGTCGAGGGTGCCCGTACAAAGAGCGACGCTCGAAAAGCAGCCCGGACAGTAACTACTTCGTTGCTGGTGAAGACAGCGGTGCATGGTGCCGATCCCAACTGGGGGCGCATCCTGGCGGCACTGGGGCGGAGCGGGGCGGAGTTGGTGGAAGCGAAGATCGACGTGACCATCGGCGACGTCATCGTTTTAAAAGGCGGCACACCTCAGAAATATAACGAGATAGATGTGGTACGTGTTTTCCGGCAAGCAGAAGTACTGATCAAGGTGGCGCTTAACCAGGGTAGTGCAGCCGCGACGGCCTGGGGTTGCGACCTTTCCAAAGAATATGTCACTATTAATAGTCAGTACATGACCTAGTAGGGGGAATGAACAGGAGGAAAAATTATGGCGTTGATTGATTTTGGCGGAGTTAAAGAAGAGGTTATCATGCGTGATGAGTTCCCGATGTCCAGGGCCAGGGAAGTGCTCAAGAATGAGACCGTGGCCATCATCGGATACGGGGTCCAGGGACCGGGACAGGGGTTGAACCTGAAAGATAACGGTTTCCGGGTAATAGTCGGCCAATCCAAGCAGTTTCCGGAGGACTGGGAGCGTGCCGTCAAAGATGGCTGGAAGCCCGGCGTAGATTTATTCGAGATCGAAGAAGCCGTACAGAAGGCGACCATCATAGAACTGCTGGTAGCTGATGCGGCCCATAAGAGAGTCTGGCCGCAAATTAAGAAGAACCTGAAACCCGGAGCGGCGATGTATTTTTCACACGGTTTTTCGATAGTATATAAAGAACAGACGAAAGTCATCCCGCCCCAAAATATCGATGTCATCCTGGTTGCTCCCAAAGGGTCCGGGACTTCACTGCGCCGGAATTTTTTGTCTGGCGAAGGCATCAACGCCAGCTTTGCCGTTTACCAGGACGCGACGGGACGGGCGCGTGACCGGGCGATTGCGCTGGGCATTGGTATCGGTGCCGGGTATTTGTTCCCGACCACTTTCGAGAAAGAAGTGTACAGCGACCTGGTCGGGGAACGCGGTGTGCTGATGGGGGCTTTAGCCGGAATCATGGAAGCCCAGTACGATACCCTGCGGAAACACGGCCACAGCCCGAGTGAAGCATTCAACGAGACCGTCGAGGAACTTACCGAAAGCCTGATCCGCCTGGTTGCCGAGAACGGGATGGACTGGATGTATGCCAACTGCTCGGCCACGGCACAGCGCGGCGCTCTGGATTGGAAGCCGAAGTTTAAGAAAGCGGTGATGCCGGTATTCAAGGAGCTTTACGAGCGGGTTGCTAACGGCGCCGAGACACGCCGGGTGATCCGATCTACCGGACGGCCTGATTACAAGCAGGTACTGGGCAAGGAACTGAAAGTGATGGGCGATTCTGAGATGTGGCGGGCTGGGGTGGCGACGCGGGCGTTAAGACCAAAGTCAGTTGAAGCCGGAAGCGGTGAGGTTACGAAAGCGGGCACGGGGGGGAGGAAGAATAACTAGTAACATTTACGAAAAAACCACTGTAGTCAAGATAGGTGGTTCGACTTTAGGTAACCATGATACCACCATCGAAGACGTCATCGAATTGCAACGCCGGGGAGAGTTGATCGTGGTGGTGCACGGCGGCGGCAAGATCATTACCGACTGGCTTACCAGGCTGGGAGTACCGAGTCGGTTTGAAAAAGGCGAAAGAGTGACCGACCAACCCACGCTTGAGGTGGTGACGGCAGTTTTAGCCGGCCTGGTTAATAAGGACATAGTAGCCACGATAAACAGCCGGGGAGGACGGGCGGTGGGTATTGCCGGAGTAGACGGCAATCTGATCGAAGGGAAGGTCGGGGAGCCGGGCAAAGGTTTCGTAGGGGTAGTGACCAGAGTCAACGCCGGGGTGCTCGAATCGTTGACCGCAGCCGGACTGATCCCGGTAATTGCCCCGGTGGGGTTGAATGTCTACCGGCAAGAAGGAATGCCCCTGACCCTCAACTTTAATGCCGATGTAATCGCCGGGGATATTGCTGCGGCGATAAAGGCGAAGAGATTGATTTTTCTAACCGATGTAGCCGGCATTATGGATGGTACCCGGCAGTTAATCGCCAGATTGAACATGAAAGAGGCAGGTGAATTGATTGCCTCCGGGGTGGCTTCAGGAGGCATGATACCCAAAATACAGGCTTGCCTGAAAGCGCTTTCGGCGGTGCCTAGCACTTGCATCGTCGATGGGCGGCAACCTGATGCCCTGATACAAACTATCGAAGAACGTCACAGCGGAACGGTAATAACCAGATAACAAACCAATACCAGGGGTCCGGAGATATTACTGAGATCCCGGGAGAATCAATGAGTACGGCTAAAGAAAAGATTCAAAAATACCTGATGAATACCACCCAATGGATGCCGATGGTCCTGGTTAAGGGTGAAGGGTCACGGGTATGGGATGAAGAAGGGAAGAAATACCTGGATTTTGTAGGGGGGTGGGCGGTCTGCTGTCTTGGTCACTGTCATCCGGTAATGGTTCAGGCAATCAGCGAGCAAGCCAAAATACTGACACAGGCTTCGCCCAACGTATGCGACCCGCAAAAGATAAAACTGGCGGAACTGCTGGTGACCAATAGTTGTCTGGACAAGATATTTTTTCAGAGCACAGGAGCGGAAGCGAACGAGGGTGCGGTCAAACTGGCCCGCCGCTACGGAAAGCTGAAGCGGAACGGGGCTTTTGAGGTGATCACTGCCCTGAATTCATTCCACGGTCGGACGCTGGCGATGACAGCGGCCACCGGGCAGCCGCATTACCAGGATAACTACAAGCCGCTACCGCCCGGTTTCAAAAACGTACCATACAATGACATCGAAGCGATTCAAGCGGCGACGACGGCAGATACCTGTGCGGTGATGCTGGAGCCGATCCAGGGTGAGGGAGGGGTGAATATCCCGGACGATAATTACCTGAAGAAAGTGCGACAGTGGTGTGATGAGAAAAGCCTGCTGCTGATACTGGATGAAATCCAGACCGGCATAGGGCGTTGCGGCAGTCTTTTCGCTTATCAGCAATATGGAGTAGAACCGGATATCATGACCCTGGCCAAGGGGTTGGGTGGCGGGGTGCCGATCGGGGCTTTTTTAGCTAAAGATCATTGTGCGGTATTCGGTCCCGGCGACCACGGGTCGACTTACGGCGGCAATCCATTGATGTGTGCCGCGGGCTATGCTGTGGTCAAATATGTTATCGAGAATGATATTCCCGGCAACGCGCAAAGAGTCGGGTCCTATTTGTTGAATAAACTGGTACAGTTCCGACAGAAATATGCGTTTATCAAGGATGTGCGGGGAAAGGGGCTACTCGTAGCGGTGGAGTTCGACCGTCCGTTAGCCCAGGACATTATGATGGCCTGCATCAATCAGGGCTTATGGGTCAACCGTGTACAACCCAACACAATCCGTCTGATGCCGGCGTTGACCATTAGCGCGGCAGAAGCGGATGAAGCCGTACAAATACTGGACAAAGTGCTTGCAGGAGTAAAAACAGATGCCTAAGAACAAAGTAGTGCTCGCTTACAGCGGCGGTCTCGATACCTCGGTAGCGATTCCCTGGTTGAAGGAGAAGTATGGGATGGAGGTCATTGCCCTGACGATCGACGTGGGCAATGAAAAAGATTTTACGGCTGTCAGGGAGAAAGCACTGAAAGTCGGGGCGGTCAAGGCAATTGTCTCCGATGCCCAGGATATGTTCGTCAAGTACTTTATTTTCCCGGCTATCCAGGCGAATGCCCTGTATGAAGGGGTATATCCTCTGGCGACAGCCCTGTCCCGGCCGTTGATTACTGGTGGATGTAGCCGAGGAAGAGGGGGCAACGGCAGTAGCTCACGGATGCACGGGGAAAGGGAACGACCAGGTCCGCTTTGATGTCGGCGTGCACGCGCTGGCGCCGCACCTGAAAGTTATTGCGCCGGCACGGGAATGGAAAATGACCCGTGAAGAAACGATGGAATATGCTAAAAAACATCATGTACCGGTCCCGGTGACCAGGAAAAACCCTTATTCGGTCGACGAAAACCTGTGGGGCAAATCCATCGAATGCGGAGTGCTGGAGGATCCGTGGATAGAACCGCCGGACGATGTCTGGACATTGACCAAATCCCCGGCCAAAGCGCCGAATAAACCGCTTTACCTGGAAATCGGGTTTGAGACGGGTGTGCCGGTAAGCCTTGACGGCGAGAGACTGGATGGAGTTACCCTGATCCGGCGCTTGAACGACCTGGCCGGGGAACACGGCATCGGCCGCGTGGACCACATAGAGAACCGCCTGGTGGGTATCAAGTCCCGGGAGTTATATGAAGCCCCGGCGGCAATCACCCTGATTCGTGCTCACGAAGCCCTCGAAGCGATGACCCTGTCTAAGGACCAGCTTCGTTTTAAATCGAAAGTGGCCATCGAGATAGCAGACATCATTTACAACGGACTGTGGTTCGGCGGACTTAACCGTGACTTATCAGCTTACATCCAGAGCAGTCAGCGGTATGTAACCGGGACGGTCCGGGTGCAACTCTACAAAGGACATGTCCAGGCGGTCGGGCGGAAATCACCGCATTCACTGTACAATCTCAGCCTGGCGACCTACGACAAAGGCGATACCTTTGACCAGAGTGCAGCCGTCGGTTTCATTCATCTGTGGGGCCTGCCGGTAGCGACGCAAGCCCAGGTCCAGTTGCTGCCGGACACTGACAGCCCGCTGGCGTTGATGGGGGGCGTGAAGACAACAAAGCGGAAAGCGAAGAAATAGAATACTGGTTCAGGGAAAAAAGAGAGAAACCAGGATAAATTGAATGACCAATATTCGCGGCCGGTTTGCGAAAGCGGCAGATCAACAGGCAAATAAATATACAGCTTCGATCCCGTTCGACTGGCGGTTATATCCTTATGACATCGCCGGCAGTATTGCTCATGCGTTAATGCTGGCCAAGCAGGGGATTATCACGGCAGAAGAAGCCCGCTTGATCAGTGAAGGACTATCAAAAATCAAGTTAAAGATCGAAGCCGGGGAATTCGAGTTCAAAAGCGAACTGGAAGACATTCACATGAATATCGAGGCTGCCCTGATCGAGCAGATCGGCGATGCGGGACGGAAATTACATACAGCCCGATCCCGGAATGATCAAGTCGCCGTCGATATCAGGCTTTTTGCCAAACATGCCATTGGAGATACACGGGACAGCATCCGCAAATTGCAGAGGGCGATCGTCGCACTGGCGGAGAAGAACCGGAAAGTGATCATGCCGGGGTATACCCATCTGCAACAGGCACAACCCGTCTTGCTGGCCCATCACTTGCTGGCCTATTTTGAGATGCTGCAACGGGACTACGAGCGGTTTGGCGATTGTCTCAAGCGGGCTGATGTGATGCCCCTGGGCAGCGGCGCTCTGGCCGGTGTGCCGTACAGCATCGACCGGGAGTACGTTGCCCGACAGCTTTCATTCAGCCAGGTAAGTCGCAACAGCCTGGATGCAGTATCCGATCGCGATTTTATTATTGAATACGAAGCCAGCGCGGCAGCCTGCATGATGCATATTTCGCGGCTGGCCCAGGAAATCACGCTGTGGTCGACTGCTGAATTCGGTTTTATTGAGATAGATGACTCGTATGCAACAGGTTCCAGTATTATGCCGCAGAAGAAGAATCCAGACGTGGCAGAACTGGCGCGGGGCAAGACCGGCCGGGTGTACGGCCATCTGACAGGCATCCTGACGGTAATGAAAGCTTTACCGCTGGCGTACAATTCAGATCTGCAAGAGGATAAAGAAGGCTTTTTCGATGTGGTCGATACCCTGATTTCAACCGTCGATATTTTTGCCGGGATGGTGCAGACCATACAGGTGAAGCCTATCCGGACGCGCGAGGCAGCCGGTTACGGATATATCCTGGCGACCGATATCGCCGATTACCTGGTAAAAAAAGGTCTTACTTTCCGTGCCGCTCATGAAATCGTCGGTAAGCTGGTGATACGGGCGGTGCAAAAAAAGACGACCCTGGAGAAACTGCCGCTTGGAGAATATAAAAGCCTGTGCCCGTTATTTGAGAATGATGTATACCAGATTACACTGGAATCATCAGTTCAAGCACGGAATTCGTTTGGCGGGACAGCGCCCAGGCAAGTGAGCGGTGCGCTGAGGAAAGCGCGAAAAATCGTCGGAGGCGCGATTAGCCATGAGTAAAAACATCAAGATTGCCCCTTCCATTTTATCGGCCGATTTTGCCGCGCTTGGCGACCAGGTAGTGAAGGCAACCGAAGCCGGGGCGGATTATATTCATGTCGATGTCATGGACGGTCATTTTGTACCGAACATCACTATCGGCCCGGCAGTAGTGACGGCGATAAAGAAACATACGCCGCTGACGCTGGATGTGCACCTGATGATCGAGAATCCGGAGTTATACATAAAGAGTTTTATTGATGCCGGATCAGACATCATCACCGTTCACGTCGAGGCCTGCCGGCACATTCACCGGGTCATTCAAATGATAAAGGAAGCCGGAGCGAAAGCGGGGGTCTGCCTGAATCCGGGCACACCCTTGTGCACTCTCGACTATATATTGAAGGATGTCGACCAGGTACTGCTGATGACAGTCAACCCGGGTTTTGGCGGACAGTCGTTTATCGAGACATGCTTGCCCAAAATTGAAGAGTTGCGGGAATGGTTGGACGAGGAGAACCTGGTGACCGACCTGGAAGTTGACGGGGGGATAAACGTAGAGACTGCCTCTCACGTTGTCGGCGCCGGGGCGAATATACTGGTCGCTGGTTCAGCGATATTCAATACCAATCATACCGTGGCTGAAGGCATTGCCAGGATACGAGAGGCAATCAAGGCCAATTTCGGTTAACCAGGTGAAAAATAGAAGAGGGCGACTTTATGTCGCCCTCTTGCGTTCTTGTTTCAGGAATTTTCACGCTACTTTAAGCTGTGTACGTTGGCAGCGGGTGCAGAGATTAAGTTTCTTCTTTTTGCCTTCGACCATGATCGATACAGTATGGACATTAGGCAGCGAACGGGTATTTGTCCGTCGCTTTGAATGACTTACGTTATGACCGAACATCGGCGATTTTCCACACAGGTCACATTTCAAAGTAGACTCACCTCTTGACCGCTAGAATTGTTTGCAGTATTATGCGTACATATTATCACAGGTAAACATTCTTGGCAAGAAAGCGTACGTACATCGCAATTCCAGACGAACAGAGGCCGGGTTATTACGGTAACCATCGTGCCAGGTAGACGCGTCAATCTCCCTTCATCAGCGGGCCATAAATGGGGGAGCAGTATGTCCGGTTGCTTTGTTGCCAAACAAGGTACCTGATTGAAAAGTGATTGGTGGGCCCGGGAGGTTGGATGAAACAGGCAGCAACGATAAACGGCCAAGAATTCAAGGAAATGCTGGCAACAGCCACCAACTGGTTGGAGAAAAGTGTTCCTGAGATAGACGCGTTGAATGTCTTCCCGGTGCCTGACGGGGACACGGGAACCAACATGTTGTTAACCATGCGTTCCAGCGTGGAGGAGATCTATCAGTCAGCCAACTCCACAGTATCCTCGGTAGCCCAGGCGACGGCACAGGGGGCTTTACTGGGGGCGCGGGGCAACAGCGGAGTTATTCTCTCGCAGATATGGCGGGGTATTGCCCAGGGCTTAAAAGGAAGAAAGAGTATCACCGGCAAAGACCTGGCTGAAGCCTTGATCGAGGCGTCTAAAACCGCTTACAAAGGCCTCAGTAATCCCACCGAGGGCACAATCCTGACAGTCATGAAAGATGCCGCCGCGGCTGCACAGGCGGAAGCAGAGAAGACAGATGATGCCATTGCTGTTCTGGAAGCAGCCGTCGAGGCCGCCAGTGAATCGGTTGCCAGAACCCCGACCTTGCTTCCGGTTCTGAAGAAAGCCGGAGTGGTGGATGCCGGTGGCCAGGGCTTGTTAACCATACTTGACGGGGCATTGCGATATTTACGCGGGGAAGCTGAACAAATGCAGTTCCGAAAACCGCAGATAATCACCAGCAGTGTAGTAGGGCCGGTCCAAACACAGTTCCGGATGAGCGCAGATGAAATACCGTTTGGATACTGTACGGAATTTCTTTTAAAAGGCGAGGGACTTGATCCGGATACTATCCGGACGCGACTGCAAAGGAAAGGACAGTCATTGATCGCCGTCGGTGATCAAAAAACGGTGCGGGTCCATATCCATACCCTGGACCCGGGGAATATCATCCGGTATGCAACATCACTGGGAACGATGCACCAGGTTAGCATTCGCAACATGGATGAACAACACCAGGATTTTTTGCAGATGCAGAAGGAACGGATGCCAGAGGTGGACACCGCTATTGTGGCGGTAGTGGCGGGTGACGGGTTAGCGGAAGTCTTTACCAGCCTGGGTACCTCAGCGATTGTCCCGGGCGGCCAAACGATGAATCCGAGCACCAAAGAGATACTACAGGCAGTCAAAAGCGTCAGTTCGCAGAAAGTTATCATTTTACCCAATAACAAGAATGTGGTCTTAACTGCCCAGCAGGTCCAGAAACTGGCTGACAAACAGATCGAGATCATCCCGACGCAGACGGTACCGCAGGGTGTAGCGGCGCTGTTGGCCTTTGATTATGAGGCGGATTTTGCGACCAATGTCGAGCACATGAAAGAGGCGATAGAGCGGGTGAAGACCATCGAGATAACGCATGCGGTCAGGCCGGCTAATCTTAACGGCCTGAAAATCAGTAAAAAGCAGGTAATCGGTCTGCTTGATGACGACCTACTGGCTGCGGGCAACACACCGGAAGAAGTGTTAAACAAGATTTTAGCCAAAATACGCCTGCGGAAGACGGAAATCGTCACTCTATATTACGGCCAGGAAGTCAACGAAACCCAGGCGCAGGGGGTCGGGGAGAGCATCCGAAGCAAGTATCCACAATCTCAGGTGGAAGTAGTGCGCGGAGGGCAACCCCATTATTCATATATTGTATCCGTCGAATAATATCCTGTTTTTTAAATATTAAGTATAGATGAGGGAGGGAACTTGTGAGCGTCAAGATCATCACCGATAGTTTGTCCGATATTACCAGTGATCTGGCAGAAAAACTGGGTGTCACTGTGGTACCATTAACCGTTTTATTCGGTCGGGAGGCTTTTCTGGACCGGGTTACTATCAGTACCGAAATATTTTACGATCGTCTGATCAACGGATCAATCTGGCCCACAACAACGCAACCTACTCCGGCGGCTTTTGTAGAGGTTTACGAAAAGCTGGCGGAAACTACCGATGAGATACTGGTGGTGACTTTATCGAAAAAGATGAGCGGGACATATCAATCGGCGATGGGAGCCAAAGAGATGGTCCGTAAGAAATGCCACATCGAGGTTATTGATTCCGAGACAGTGGCGATGGGACTGGGCTTGATCGTCATGGCAGCGGTAAAAGAGGCTCGGACGGGGGCAAATCTAAAACAAATGGTCGAGTTTGTTAACCAGGCCAAGTCCCGGTCTCACATTTTGATCTATTTCGATACCCTGAAATACCTGGCGAAAGGCGGCCGTATCGGAAAAGCCCAGGGACTGTTGGGCTCATTGCTTTCCGTGAAACCGCTGCTTAACGTGCGCGAGGGTGAGATGGCCCCGGTCACGCGGGTACGTTCGCTGGCAGCGGGAATGGATTATCTATATAACTTTGTAGGTTCGCACAAGGACCGGATCGAAGCCATGGCAGTAGAGCATACTACGGCACCGGAAGAAGCGGACAAACTGGCCGAACGTGTTGTAACGCTGGTACCAAAGGAAAGAATTTATCGGTCAACGGTGAGTCCGGTGCTGGGAACATACGGGGGGCCGGGAGCGGTAGCGGTGACGATATTTGAATCGGCAGGCAAATGAGTGCGGTAACGCCGGATGCCGGAGCGGTCCGCAAAATCCTGCAACTTGAAGTCGATAAGGGATATCGTGATTCGGCGGTAATCGGCGGACTGGACAAGTTTTTTGAGAACTGGCTAAAATCAGCAACTCTTGAACCGGCAGTTGTGAGGCGTTTGAAGCAACTCCTGACGCAGGCAAATTACGGATCGCTGGTCCAGGAACAGCGGAAAGTATGGATAAAAAAAGCGGTTGATTTACTCAACCAGGAGACTCATCCACCGGGTTCGGATTTAAAAAAGTCAAATATTACAAGGCGGTCCGGGACAGCGCCAACCCCGGCGCATGCAACAAAAACAGCGCCGGCCGCCCGTAAGCGGGTACCGGACAAGACAGGCGATATATCGGGGCTGCCGTTACAAACCGAAATCACGGTCATTAATGGGATCAGTCCGAGTGTCGCCGCCCGTTTCCGGAAACTCGGGGTCAAGAATCTGCACGATCTGCTTTATTTTTTTCCGCGGCGGCACATTGACTACAGCAAACGGAAAACCATTGCCATGCTGGCGCCAGGAAGAGAAGAAACGATCGTGGCTAATGTGTGGCAGGCGAAGTCGGTAATTCTGGGCAGACGGCGCAGTACGGAAGCGGTAGTGGGTGATGAGACCGGTAATGTCCGGGTTATCTGGTTTAATAATCCCTATGTAGCCCGGAACCTGAAAACAAACGACCGTGTTGTCATCAGCGGGCGAGTATCTCTTTTCCGCAGTCAACTGGTTTTCGAATCTCCGGAATGGGAACCAGAGGAAAGCGACACCATCCACACGGGCCGGCTGGTTCCTTTGTATCACCTGACTCAGGGTCTGCGTCCCCGCCAGGTACGGAAGATAATGAAATCGGCTATCGACCAATTGACGCTGCAGATACCCGATTTCGTACCGGAAGAAGTTCGTAACCGGCAACAATTATTAACTTTAGGACAGGCGATTTTACAGGCACATTTTCCGGATGAAGCGATGTTAAAAGGCCGCGCCCGCGAGCGACTGGCCTTCAATGAGTTGTTAATGCTGCAACTGGGGGTTCTGTCCAAAAAACGGACCTGGCAAGAAGGCCAGAGCGGCAATTCGATCTCAGTAAAGGGGGAAGCGGAACAGGTATTCAGACGTTTCGTCCAGGCATTACCTTTCCGGTTGACACCAGCTCAGGATAAAGCCTTGCAGGAAATACTGGGCGACCTGGCCCGTCCGGTGCCGATGTCCCGTTTACTGCAGGGGGATGTCGGCAGCGGGAAAACGGTAGTAGCTACGACGGCTCTGCTGGTGACGGTAGCAAACGGATTCCAGGCTGCTTTTATGGCACCAACCGAAATACTCGCGGAGCAGCACTTTGCGACTATTTCCCGGTTACTGAACAGAGTGGGGGAGCTTGCCAGTGAAGAGAAAGCACTACGCTCTTACAACGGTATTCTGAAACGCACGGTAAAGGTGGCTTTATTAACCGGTGATCTGGACGTGGCGACGCGAAAATCACTGCAAGCACAGATTGGCAAAGGTGAAATTGATATCGCCATCGGAACCCATGCGATTATCCAGAAAGAAGTGCAATTTTACCGCCTGGGAGCGGCAGTAGTCGATGAACAACACCGCTTTGGCGTCACACAGCGGTCAGCCTTAAGGCAAAAGGGGGCCTTTCCGCATATCCTGGTAATGACGGCAACACCGATTCCGCGTACCCTGGCATTGACATTGTACGGAGACCTGGATCTTTCGGTGATCGACCAGATGCCCGGCGGTCGATTAGCGGTGAAGACGAAGTGGCTCCAACCGGAACAGCGCCAGAAAGCCTACAACTTTATCCGCCGCGAGATAAATAAAGGACGTCAGGCTTTCATCCTCTGTCCGCTGGTGGAAGAATCGGAAGTGATCCAGGCCAGAGCAGCGGTCGCCGAGTTCGAGCGGTTATCGACCGAGGTATTTCCGGATCTCAAGCTCGGACTGATCCACGGTCGATTATCAGCAGCGGAAAAGGACGAAACCATGCACCGGTTTCGTGACGGAGAATTGCACATACTGGTGGCAACACCGGTAATAGAAGTGGGTATCGATATCCCCAATGCAACGGTGATGATGGTCGAGAGTGCTGACCGGTTCGGACTGTCACAGTTACACCAGTTCCGGGGCCGTGTAGGACGAGGTATCGAACAGAGTTACTGCATGTTGCTGGCGGAAGACCCTTCGGAAGTGGGGCGGCAGCGCCTGGATATCATCGAGCGCGTCCAGGACGGCTTCAAGCTGGCGGAAGAAGACCTGAGTTTACGGGGGCCGGGCGAATTCTTCGGCACCCGGCAAAGCGGGTTGCCTGACCTGCGAATGGCCAGATTATCCGATGTGGCAATTCTAGAGGCCGCCCGTAACGAAGCAACGCTGATATTCCGTAAAGATCCGCGGTTGAAAAAGCCGGAACATACTCTGCTTGCACGGGAGCTGGCCCGGGTCTGGCCGGAAAGCGCCGAGTGGAGCTGAGGTCCCGGTTTTAGAAATAATCTGTGCCGATCCGGTCGTTCAAAAAAGATAATGCCGTGGATTGATTAAATTCGTTGCATGTATAATATTGATTTGTTAACATTCTTTATATTATAATAACAAGTAATGGTTTTCTTAAGCAGGTAGTGAGATGGCAACGAAAGATTATTACAGGACGCTCGGGGTCAAGCGGGATGCCAGCGAACAGGAAATCAAGCAGGCTTACCGCAAGCTAGCTCGAAAATTGCACCCGGATGTCAATCCCGGAGACAAGACGGCGGAAGCGAAATTCAAAGAGGTCAATGAGGCTTACGAAGTCCTTTCCGATAAAGAAAAACGGCAAAAATACGATACCTACGGAGACCAGTGGCAGAACGCCGAGCAGTTCGCACGGGCTTCCGGACAACAGGGGCCATTCTGGCAGACCGGGCAAACGCAGAATATTAGGTTTGAAGAAGGTAACCTGGAGTCGATCTTCGGCGACCTGTTCGGCGGTTTCACAGGACGTTCGCGCCGCGGCACGCGGAGCCGGGTGATGCTGGACGTGGACATGGCAGTCGAGGTGACGCTGGAAGAGGCATATCTGGGCACGAAACGGCTGATCAGCCTCGAGAACCCGGAACAGTGCGTCACGTGCCAGGGGACGGGTCAAATCCGGAATGTATCCTGCTCGGTCTGCCGGGGTACCGGCATCACTACGAACATGAAAAGACTTGAAGTGCAAATCCCGGCTGGCGTGACCGATGGTTCGCGGGTACGGATGGCGGGGAAGGGTCGTGGGGACGGCACCGGTCAGACCGGCGATTTATACCTGGTGATTACGGTACAGCCGAGCGATACCTTTGAACGAAAAGGGGATGATCTGGAGGTGACGGTCGAGGTACCGCTGGTGGTAGCGGTGTTGGGGGGAGAGACAGCGGTTCCCACACCCAGGGGAAATCTGGCATTGAAGATACCGGCGGAGACGCAAAACGGCGTTAACTTCCGGCTGGCGGGGCAGGGGATGCCGCACCTGGGCACGGGAGTGCGCGGCGATATCCTGGCAAAAGTCAAGGTAGTTTTACCGACCGCTCTTACCGCCGAAGAGAAGCGGCTTTTCGAGCAACTGGAGAAAATTCGGGGGCGCAGATAAGCAAAGGAACAGGATATGGAAACCAGAGACAGCGAACCTAGATACGTGATCAGCGTAGCCGCCCGCATACTGGGGGTACAGACCCATACCCTTCGTTATTACGAACGTATCGGGATAATCGAACCGATCCGTTCGCGGGGAAACATCCGTCTATATTCAGAAAGGGATATTACCTACGTACGCCAGTTAAAAAAGCTGATGGAAGAACTGGGCGTGAATCTGGCGGGCGTCGAAGTGATCTTGCGGATGGCGAAGAACATGGATGTGATGCAGCGCCGTATTGAGGAACTTGAAACGGAGATCAGACAACTACGTGGTGAAATCCATTAGTTAATTTTTCCAAAGGTTAGAGGAGCAGTCACGAGATGATCGATCTAGCGATACAGAATGAAGCCGGTGAAATCGCCTGGCAATTGTTCGGAAACCGTAAGTCGGCGCGCAACGATTTTGTCCGTCGTCTACTGGAGACTTACATCCAGATCCAGGACAAGGATTTCCTGGTGATTCATAATCCGGGGGGGTGGGGGTGCTCTACGCTCGACCGCTGTCTGGACTGGGAAAAAAGCATCGTCGAGGGCGTG
The DNA here is from genome assembly GCA_037440885.1 of Dehalococcoidales bacterium. Classification (GTDB taxonomy): domain Bacteria; phylum Chloroflexota; class Dehalococcoidia; order Dehalococcoidales; family UBA2162; genus JBBITI01. The sequence goes on from JBBITI010000017.1 coordinate 23,909, forward strand.
AAAACGACGATCGAACGGTTGGGTTACAGCTCGATACTGACCCAGTATTTCCGTTCCCGGGACAGCCTCTGGGCGCATATCCTGGATACCCGGGAACAGATACGGTTCTTTTTTCAGGGGCAGTATTCGAAAGCCCGTATCCTGTCGGCGGAGCTGAAATTCCTCAGCCGGCATGCCCGTCGTCTGCATATTGTGATGGTGGGGGTGAGTCAGGGTGCCGGTTTCAGTAATGCCGTGATGCGGCAACTGGGTGAAGAAGAGCCGGTTTACAGCATCGAACTGGGCACAATGTTCGTCCACGTACCGCGCCGGGTAGCCAACGGTCATACGCTGGCGATAGATAATAACGGGATCGTACCGGACCCGTTTGTAAAGAGAGATATCAGGGCGGGCGTATCCGCCTATACGGCGGCAGTGATAAGGTATTTCACCTACCGCCTGGCAGGAAAACCGAGACGCTTCACCCGGTGTGTCAATATGCCGGGGCATGACTACAGTTGGGATTATCCTGATGTAAAGTTAAAAATAGAGACCTTCCTCGAGAACAAGTTCGGGAGAGAAGGGGAGGTGAATAGAGAATGAAACAGGACCGGTTTACAGAACAAGCACAGGAAGCACTACAGCAATCACAGGAAATCGTGCGGGAGTTCCGGCACAGCCAGTGGGACGTGGAACACGTGCTTTTAGCGCTGCTTCGGCAAGAGAAAGGTTTGGTGGGAGAAATCATGGCCGAACTGCACGTTAATATCGAAACCCTGCGACAGCAGATTACCCGGGCGTTGGCCCAGATGCCGAAGCTGGCATACGAATCACCGCAAGCCCAGATGTATGCCACGCCGAGAGTGGCAGCGCTTTTACAAACAGCAGCGGCGGAAGCCGACCGCCTGAAAGACGAGTTTGTCGGTACGGAACACCTACTGGTGGCAATTACGCGGGAAGAGAAAGGGGAGGCGGCGGTAGTACTGAAACGGGCGGGGGTAGATCAGGAGAAGGTCTTCCAGGCTTTGCAGAAATTGCGGGGCAGCCGGCGGGTGACCGATGCCCATGCAGAAAGCAAATACCGCTCTTTACAGAAATACGGGCGTGACCTGACCCAGATTGCCCGGGAAGGGAAGCTGGATCCGGTGATCGGGCGGGCGGACGAAATCAAACGAGTAATGCAGATTTTGAGTCGGCGCACCAAGAACAATCCGATCATCGTCGGCGAAGCGGGAGTAGGGAAGACGGCGATCGCCGAGGGTCTGGCGCAGCTCATCGCAACGGAAGCTGTGCCGGACTCGCTGAAGAAGCGCCGGGTAATCGCTTTGGATATGGGCAGCCTGGTAGCAGGCAGTAAATTTCGGGGAGAGTTCGAAGAACGGCTCAAGGCGATCATGGACGAGGTCCGGGAGTCGAAGGGTGAAGTGATCCTCTTTATCGACGAGTTCCATACCGTGGTCGGCGCGGGTGGGGCGGAGGGAGCGATCGATGCCGGGAACATGCTGAAACCGGCCCTGGCGCACGGCGAACTGCAAACGATCGGGGCGACGACGCTGGACGAGTACCGGAAATACATCGAGAAAGACAAGGCACTGGAACGGCGCATGCAGCCGGTCTTCGTGGTCGAGCCGACGGTGGAGGCGACCATCGAGATGCTGCGCGGACTGCGTCCCAAGTATGAAGCGCATCATAAAATCAAGATAAGCGATGAAGCCCTGGTGGCGGCTGCCAGGCTGAGCCAGCGTTACATTTCGGACCGGCACTTGCCGGACAAAGCAATCGACCTGATCGATGAGGCAGCGAGCAAACTGCGCATCGAAAACGAGAGCCCGCCGCCGGAGATACAGGCTATGGAGCAGCGTTTGAAGCAGTTGACCGGCGAGGAGGAGGCGGTTTCGCAGCGGCAGGACTACCAGCGGGCAGCCGAGGTAAAAGCAGAGCGCTTGAAAGCGGAGCAGGCATATAACGATGCCAGGAGCGACTGGTTGAAGAGGAACAAGATTGCCGGCGAAGTCACGGAGAACGTGATCGCGGAACTGATATCGAAGTGGACCGGAGTCCCGGTGTCGCAGATGCTGGAGGGCGAAGCCCAGAAGCTACTGCATATGGAAGAACGCATCCACGAGCGGCTGGTAAACCAGGAAGAAGCAGTGAAGGCGATCTCCGAGGCGATCCGGCGCAGTCGGGCTGGCCTGGCGGACCCGAAGCGGCCAATCGGCAGTTTTATGTTCTTGGGACCGACCGGCGTGGGCAAAACCGAGCTGGCGCGGACATTAGCCTGGTTCCTCTTCGATGACGAGAACGCCATGATCCGGCTCGACATGTCGGAGTACCAGGAGCGGCACACGGTTTCGCGACTGATCGGGGCGCCGCCCGGATACGTAGGTTATGAAGAGGGCGGCCAGCTCACCGAGGCGGTACGGCGGCGGCCATACCGGGTGATACTGCTTGACGAGATTGAAAAAGCGCATCCGGAAGTGTTCAACACCCTGCTGCAGATGCTGGACGACGGAAGGTTGACCGACGGCCACGGCCATACCGTGGATTTCAAGAATACGGTGATCATTATGACCAGCAATGCTGGCGTAGAGACGATCAAGCGGGAGTCGGCGATCGGCTACGCTACCCGTAAGGACGAGTCAAAGTTACGCCAGCGCAACTACGAGGACATGAAGGACAAGGTAATGGGCGAAGTGCGGAAACTGTTCCGGCCGGAGTTTATCAACCGTATGGACGACATTATCGTCTTCCACCAGTTGAACGAAGAACAGACGAGGTCGATCGTGGAACTGATGCTGAAGGATCTGGGGCGGCGACTGGCGGAGCGGAAGATGACGATGGAGGTGACCGAAGAAGCCAAGAATTGGCTGGCGAAGACTGGCTTCGATCCGGTATACGGGGCGCGACCGCTGCGGCGGGCGATTGAGCGGTGGGTGGAAAACCCATTGTCAGCCAGGATACTGGCTGCCGAGTTCAAGGAAGGCGATGCGATTGTGGTTGACTTAGCGGGAGAAGACCTGACCTTTCAGGTTAAGGAAGCCGTAAAGACCCGCTAACCATCCTTCAACAAGAGGGGGCACCAGGAAAATACCGGTGCCCCTTTTTTATTATTACTCGCGGTGTGTGGTTGGGGCGGGCAACTGGACCTCCGACTGCTGCAAGGGACTGGGCGTACTGTGAAGAAGCTCAGAATAGAGATTTGACCATATAATCGCCGTGTTTGCGGTAGCCGGTCTCGGCATAGTACTGCTTAGCGCCGACGCCGCTGAGGACGGCGATCTGGCGGGAATGGAATTCGGTATGGGCGAGACGTTCGGCTTCAGCGAGGAGAGCACGGCCGAAACCGCGGTGCTGGACGGCCTGAAGCGAATCGGCAATTTCGGGTTGACCGGGGCGGCTACTGAGGCGGATCTCCGGACCGTAAACATGCAACTCCCGGATAACGGCGATCGGGGAAGGCATATCTAAAAGCGGGGTCTCCTGAACGCGAAGGCGCAGGAGTCCGAAGAGGGTTTCATACTTGTCCTCGAAAGCGAGAAAGACCTCGCGGCCTCCGGCAGCCGGATAATCGAGCCTCGTTAACGAGGGCTCGCTGACCGGTAAGCGCAGGCGGCGGCGGTGGCCGTATTCGCGGCAGCGGATACAGCGGCAGTAGGTGCCGGCGGCGTTCATGCGCTCACGGACGACATCGCGCAAGGAGTTTTTGAGTCCGCCGGTGATGTAGGTGGCGGGGATATCACGCAGGACGCGCGAGATGCGGACGTAGCCGGGTACGATAGCCTTGATCGCCGCAACGAGGTTGATCATGGTTTCATTATCGTAAGGCCGGTAACGGCCGTCGCGGAACCATTGATCAAGTTCGGTGCCGGCGACGACCATCGTGGGGTAAATTTTCAATCCGTCAGGACGAAAACGGGGGTCGTCGAAGAGCAACCGGCTCAAGGCAAGATCGTTTTGCGGTGAAGAACCGGGGAGGCCGGGCATCCAGTGGTAATGGACCTTGAAGCCGTGGTTGCGGAGAAGGTGGGTGGCGGCCACGACATCAGCAACTTGATGGCCGCGGCGGACGGTCTCATATACGGTGTCGTCGAGCAACTGGACACCGAGTTCGACGCGGGTAGCGCCTAATTGAAGCATGCGGGTAACATCGTCCGGGGTGCAGAAGTCGGGGCGGGTCTCGATGCAAAGGCCGACGCAGCGGTTGGGGGCAGTTTCGTTAATGGTTTTGGCTGCTTCGAGATCGGGTGAAAGCTGGCCGTTAAGGGCATCGTAGCAGTCCTGGATAAAGCGGAACTGGTATTCCGGGGGAGCGGCGAGGAAGGTGCCGCCCATGATGATCAGTTCTACTTTATCGGTGGGATGTCCCATTTCGGACAGGATACGAAGACGGAATTCGACCTGTTTCCGGGCATCATAACCGCAAGCGCGGGCGCGGATTACTACCGGCGACTCCGGGGTGTAGCTCTGCGGGGTGCTTGAGTAGGTGGGGCAGTAGATACACTTGCCCGGGCAACCCATAGGCTCGACCATGACAGCTACCGGGGTGACGCCGGAAATGGTGCGTGATAGTTTTCTCATAGTTACATTAGATTATATTATTGATTGCCAGTAAAGTTGAAGTCCAGCGCCGCTCGCCATGCTGGCGGTTTGCAAGAGCATCGGGGGTACCGGAAGTCGGTGGTTTTATGCATGGTGTGGTATAAGTAGTATATATGTTAATTACGGACGGCGAAATGGAACAGCGGGAGGTTTTCGACCGGATGGCGCCGGGGTGGTATAGCCGGCGGCACTGGACGATTTTCCGGCGGGAACTGGAGGAGCTAGCCTCCAGGTGGCAGAAAGGCAGGTTGTTGAACGTGGGGTGCGGGCACGGAGCGGACTTCTTGCCGTTTATAAAGAGGTTCGAGTTGCACGGACTGGACATATCGGTGGAAATGCTGAGGTTCGCGCGCAGGTATGCCGCGAAATTCGGTTTCCAGCCATTACTGGCGCAGGGCGATGCGCAACGCCTGCCGTACCAGACGACGAGCTTCGACTGGGCGATCGCGGTGGCGACATACCACCACATCGACACCTTGGCGGGGCGGCGACAGGCGTTTATGGAATTGAGACGGGTCTTGAAACCGGGGGGAGAGGCGTTCGTAACGTTATGGAACCACCGGCAACCGGGCTTCTGGGGTAAACCAAAGGAGATGATGATAAGCTGGAAGACAAAAGAAGCCGAACTGCGGCGTTATTATTACCTGTTCTCTCATGGCGAGGCGGAGAGAGCAGTCCGTGAGGCTGGATTCAGTATTATCCGCTCCGGTACCGAAGCGGCTTACCGTCTTCCGTGGAAGATGTTCTCCCGGAATATATGCCTTTTGCTACGCAGAATTGATTGACAAACAGCCGGTTTGGGATTAGTATTCCGTAAAGAACGGGTTATACAGGGGGTTCGGTAAACGTTATGATGATCAAGATACACTGCCCGGGTTGCGGAACGGATGGCTACATGTCGCTACTGCAGTCCAGCTACCAGATGTCCTACAAGTGCTGGAAATGCAAAGAACTTTACACGCTGACCGTCGAAGACAACCAGGTGCAGTCGTTGGTGAAATTATCGGCTGAGGACTTTCAGAAAATGAAAGAAGCCGAGGATTTACGGAAGAAGTTCAAGCGGCAATTCTAGCGGGATTCGAGCTTAGAGAAGTACAATTTCTGTGTGCAGACAGCATGAGACGTTACGAGGGAGAGGCGTCAGACTGACCTCTCCGTTGTTATTGGGAGGAAACGGATGCCGATTGTAATCGTGGACATGTGGGCCGGGCGCAGTCAGGAACAGAAGAAGGCGATTGTTCAGGGGATAACCGAAGTTTTTGTGAAGACAGGTATACCGGCGGAGGCAGTGCACATAGTGATCAACGATGTACCGAAAAGCAACTGGGGGACGGGGGGGAAGCTGGCTTCGGAAACATCGCCCGCCAGTTGAAGCGCTGGTTATCAGCGGACCTGAAAAGAACGAATATTTGAGAGTGTCCCGGGATAAATTATCCAGGTAGAGAGGATGGGCATGGAATACGGTTCGGTGCTGGAAAGAATCATACTGGCCGTGGCGATTATCGGGATATTGCTTGTATTTGCCATTTTCCGGCCGAAAAACCCGAAACGGGAGCGGGTAGAAATAGTGGGGATGTTGCTGGAAGAGAACCGGTTGAACATGGTGCTAACGGACACGTTTGAAACCCGGCCACAGCAGTGGCCCTTCCGGGTGACGGGGTGGCAACTGCACCGTAAAAAACTGGATTTTCTGGATGAGGAACTGCGCAAGGACATCGACACTTCATACAACATCGAGATCGACTTTAACCAGCGGCTGAAAGCGACCCGTAAAGCGAAAGCGGTGAAGAGGGAGCCGGTGGACCTGGCGACTCTGAAAGAATGCTTGCCGAAAATGAAACGGGGGCTGGAGGATTGGCTGCTGGCAAACCACGGGTCGATCGACCAGTATTTGAAACCGCCCGGTGTTACCGACTGGTTATTCGGACGGAAATAAGAACCGGTGGATGAACCGGGAACGGTAAGCCCCGGCATTAACGCTTGATGGCGATGCTCTTCAGGCGGTGTAAAAAGTCCTGAAATTCGGCGGACCTGATATCCTGGGTAGTCATGATGAGGGCGTCTTCGCGGGTATCGCCGTCGGGATTGCGATCAAGGTAGTATTTTTTTCTTTCGCCGACGTGGGCGAAGCCCAGCTTATAATAGAGAGACTGAGCGCCGGTATTGGAAAGGCGGACTTCGAGGGTAACGAATTCCGCGGCGAGAGCGATAGACCGTTCGATAGCGGCGATCATGAGCATCTGGCCGATGCCGCGGCGGCGGTAGTTCCGGCGTACAGCGACGCTGGTGATATGGGACTCGCCGGCCATGATCCAGAAACCGACGAAGCCCGCGATATAGTGGGTAGTAGTGGGCTGAGGAGGCGGAGGATTCTTTTTGAAAATTCTTCGTAACCACGCGAAAAAGCCGGAGGGAGAGGCGGGGACGACTTCCAGAGAAATGGCGGAGTCACAAGCGACCAGATAGTGGGACATCTGGTTTTTAAACTCGTAGGCATAGTCGACGGGGGGCCACTGGGTGGGGAAAGCTTCCCGATCAATTTCGGTGACGGCCGGGATATCCTGACGGACCATGGGGCGGATATAGATCGCCAAGAATGACTCCGTTTACAGAATTAGATTATTTTAACATCGCTGCGGGTAGAGAGCAAAACAACGGGGGAATAATGTTGCTTGTTCCTCGATACCAGATCATCGCTTTGGCCTGACATGTTATCGGGAATCGACTATTGATACTGATGCGCAGTTATGACCGAACCGGTGAATGACGAAACGAAGCGATAAGAACTGTGTGCGTTAAACAAATCCTTCAAACAACTGAAAGACACCCCAACTTATAAATTAGCTGGCGGTGCCGGAGATGCCAGGATTATCGAAAAATGGACAACTTAACCCGAAACAACTATTTTCCAGGCAGGGCATATTTGTGCAAGACTCGTTCCAGTTCACGTCGGGCTAACCGGCTGGGTTTGGTACCTAACTGCTCCCAGCGCTGGACAGTTGACAGGCTGACGCCCACTTCTCGTGCAAGGTCTTCCTGGGACCAACCGATCTTTTTTCTGACTTCTTTAATGTTCCATTGAGAAGTTTTCATTTCTAAATCTTTTTGCGATATTTAAGAAATCAGAATACCAAGAAATGTGGACAAATGTCAAACAACATGCAGAAAATAAGACAACAGTACAAACGCTTTCTCTTGAACGGCAGTGATTTCAACCGACTTTACGGAGTATTGAAGTTCCGGTGAGGGTCAATTCCCTAAGGTTCGGGTCCCCGATATAATCCAGGTGAGAAGCTCCGGTTAAATCATAATCCATTTTCTTCGATATTCTGACAATTGCCTGGCTTGCCCCTTTCAGGAAAATAGCCCCTTCTTCACTGTAAAAATCCCGTAAGTCCAGTTCCGCTGCACCCCAGGCGCTCAAGGACAGATTATGGCATCTGCCGCTCATCACCCCGCGACTGGCTCCCGAAAGTAACACGTCCGCATTATTTGCTTCCAGTCTACCGGTTATTACGCTTGCTCCGGATATTTCCAATCTGGCATCCGGGCATTCGAAGTCCAGTAAAACCGAGCTTGCCCCGGAGAGATAAAGGTCAAAAGGATCATCCGAGCGAAATCCTGATACCATGCCTTTGGTTGCGGCTGATTGCCGGAGTCGCTTCAGGACCGGCATGGTGATGCGAGCGTGCAGTATCGGGCGGGCTGTCAGCGTTACCGGTTTCAGCGACAGTCTTAAGGTATCGCCCGATTGGTTAACACTGATCTGTTCCAGGATTCGTTCTTCGGTACGCACTGCAATAGTGAAAGAGTCACCACGGACAATTTCAAAAAAATAAGCGCAATCAATCTCAACGTTCACAAAGTTGCGTATGTCAAACTGGCGGGTAACGTAACCCGGATTGTCGCTGGACTGGTTGCGGATCAATCCTTTTTGATGGTTGTCGTAGATGACAGCCGTATTGATAAGTATTTGCCTGGCCCAATCAATCCCCGCTTTGGTTTCCGGGGTCGCAGTGTTTATTATCGATTCCAGCTTATCGGTAATTCCGGCCAGTTCTTTTGTGATGTTTCTGCTGGGTCCTTCACTGTTTTGCATCCGGTCCTTTGTTTACGCCGCGCAGGATTTCAGGCTCGTTCTTTTAATCTAGGTCTTTTCCTTGGCCTTGTCAAACGGTATAGGCCGGATTTCAATCGAAATCACGAATGATTGAACATGCAGGATCCGGTATCCTGCTTTGAGTTACATCATTGTTACGATATTGTTACAATATCGAGAACGGCATTTTTCAAGGGAGGAAAGCTCATTTCTCTGGCCCCATCCCCGGTGTCGCGCTAAAGAATATCCTTGATTGCCCTCACCAGTTTCGCTTCATCGGGCATATAATATCGCTCCAGTACCGGCGAGAACGGCACTGGTGTATCGGGACAGGCAACGATCTTGATCGGCGCATCCAGGTACTCAAAACCCTCTTCAGCGACCATTGCCGCGATCAGGGCAGCCGAACTCCCTGTCTTGGGGTCTTCGCTGATGCTGACAAAACGGCCTGTCTTCTTTACCGAGCTAATGATGGTCTCTTTATCCAGCGGTATCAGCGTCCGGGGGTCGACTACTTCGACACTGACGCCTTCTTTTTGCAGGGTTTCTGCTGCCGCCAGAGCTACGTGAACCATGTAGGCGGTTGCCACTACCGTCACATCTTTCCCCTGCCGCTTCACGTCTGCTTTCCCGAGTGGGATCAGGTATTCTTCTGCCGGTATGGCCTGGGATGTAACTGTCAGTTTTTTATGTGAAAGAAATAGTACCGGGTTATCATCACGGATGCTGGTCTTCAATAGTCCTTTGGCATCGTATGGTGTCGAGGGGACTACTATCTTTAACCCGGTTACTCCCATTAGTAGCCCCAGCATGGACTTCGAGTGTTGCGCGGCGTTTGTTACTCCCGCCCCGATCCCCGCCAAAATGGTCAGCGGTAGCTTGATCTTCCCGCCGAACATGTACCGCATTTGCAACTGGTTTATCATCTCGTCAAAAGCGCAACCAAGAAAATCAGCGAACATCATCGCGGCACAAGGTCTCATTCCGGCCGCCGCTGCTCCGATTGCTCCGCCGAGGATCGCTTTTTCCGAAATCGGGGTCTCGCGGATGCGTTTTGGTCCGTATTTTTCAATCAGGCCGCGGAACTGGCCGAACGGTCCGCCCCAGTGGAGACCGATGTCTTCGCCGAGTATAAATACATTGGGGTCGCGTGCCATCTCCTCGTCGAACGCCTGGTTTTCTGCCTGGGTGAATGCTAATTCTTTCATCTCATCTCCCGCCTAAACAAAAACATCTTCCTCAGTTTCTTCCGGTGCCGGAAACGGGCTTGCCATGGCAAACTGTAATGCATCTTCAACTTCTTGGACCATCTCGGCATCGATCTTGTCCGCATCTGCTTCAGCAAGGAACCCGTTATCCTGAAGGTATTTGCGGAATCGGGGTATCGGGTCCTTCTTTTTCCATTCCTCGACCTCTTCTCTGGGTTTATATCCCTGGGCATCTCCTTCGAAGTGTCCCCGCCAGCGGTATGTTTTACATTCGATAAGCGTGGGTCCCTTGTCCTGGCGGGCTCGGGCGACTGCCTCATTGACGGTTTCGTAGACCTTCAAGACATCATTGCCGTCAATAGATATCCCCGGGATTCCGTAGCTTTTACTTCGCTCGGAGAGATCGACGATTTTCGTTGTATCCGTGATGCGGGTTTTTTCTGCGTAAAGGTTATTTTCAATAATGTACAAGACCGGAAGGTTCCAGATTGCGGCCAGGTTCACTGCTTCGTGAAATGCTCCCTCGTTGGTCGAACCGTCCCCCAGGAAGGCGACTGTTACCTGTTGCTTACCTTTCATCTCGCAGGCGATACCCGCCCCGGTCGCTACGCAAACCCCGCCGCCTACGATGCCGTTAGCGCCCAGTATACCCAGGTCGGGATCGGCGATGTGCATCGAGCCGCCCTTCCCTTTACAGTATCCGGTTTTCCTCCCGAATATTTCCGCCATCATACGGTCGGTGCGGCCTCCCTTGGCAATCACATGCCCGTGCCCGCGATGCGTCCCCGTGATATAATCGTCTCGATTCAAACAGGCACAGGCGGCGGTGGCAATCGCCTCTTCCCCGATATATAGATGTACGGTCCCGGGAATCCGGCCGCTGGCAAACTCTTTCACCAGTTTCTCTTCGAACCGGCGGATTCTCAGCATCGTCCGGTACATGTCAATCAGCTTCGCTTTCTCGATTTCCATCTCAACTCCTGTCTTCACCGGGTTTCTTTTGATAGTCTCGTTTCAGTTGTCCCATGATAGCATCTTTCATTTCGTCTTACTAAATAGCTGACCCGGTCTACCCGAACATGGTATGCCATCTTCAGCCTCGACCGTCGACTGATGATTATTTCAATTTCCGGTTCGACACCGTTTTCAACCAGCCGAATTCGCCGATCGGACAATAAGCCAAACAATACCCGCATTGGTACGTCACCCGGTTCCCCACCATCACCCCGACCCCTTTTTGTCGCGGGTCCATTTGTTCATGGGCTTTGTCAATATCTTCGTTCGTTGGATTTTCGGGTATTTCAATGTCCTTCAGACCCCCGGTTCTCGTGGAAAGGCCTTCTGTGCTGATACGGCATCGGGGCATATTTAGATCGCCGTAAACGAACGTCCGTCCGCCGATGGTCACCGTCTTCGATTTTGTCTTGCTGATCGCCTGCGATGGGCAAATTCTTACACATATGTCGCACCTGGTCGGGTCGCATAATTTCGGCCCGCTGTACATCGGGTCCGGTTCCAGTTCCGCCCGGGTAATCACACTTACCAGTCGTTGCCTCGGTCCGTTATCGGGTGTTACCAGGATGCCCATCCAGCCGAATTCCCCCAACCCCGCCCCTACCGCCGCATGGCGGTGGCTGAAGGGGGCTCCTCCCTGCCCGGGCCCGGACGGCAACGGTGTTGCCATATGGCCATTTTTTTCGAGGAATCGGGCCATTCCGTACGAGGCGAAAAGTAAATGGAAATTCGGTGTCAGGGTATATCCGTGTGCCCCGTAAATGCAAAGCAGGTGGCTTAAACCGTCCTCGTGAGCCCGGTAGACGGTCTGTAACGCCCCTTTCGTGATACGGACCGCCATCACGATCACTGATTTCGCCCCCGGCAAGATGTCGGTCGGTCGGTTCCCTGCCGGGGCCCCGGATAACCGGTCAACGCCTGTTATCCCGATGTAATCCATATCCAGACGTTCCCGAGCGTATTCCTTGATTTGCTCTTTTAATTTCATTGCTTCTCACCTGTGTTTTTTCTGATTTCTATTTTTGTTCGTTTTTGTTCACGGGAAATTCGGCGGTGGTGCCCCGGCGTTCATGTTGATTATTTCGCCAACAAGGTAGCTGCAGACGTCCGACGCCAGAAATGCCACCAGCGGTCCCAGGTCGTCACCGGTACAGAATCGCTTCGTCCCGAATCTCTGGGCGGCTGTCTCTGCTTCTTCCTTTGTCAGTTTTCGGCCACCACGGCCGGATATGTTAAGACCGGTATTGCCCAATCCGGGATGAATGCCGTTCACCACGATGCCGTAATCGATCAGTTCTGATGCCAGCGATTTCGTAAAAGAGGATATCCCGGCTTTGGATGCTCCGTACATGCTGATCGTTGCCGCCCCCTGCCCGCCGGTAATATTCACGATCCGGCCGTATCTTCGGGAAATCATATGGGGTATGACTGCCCGGGTCACATTCAGGGTCCCGTATAAATTGGTATTGATCGGTTTTTCCCATTCCTCCCGGGTCATTTCGAGGAACGGTTTCAAAACCGTGCCTGCCCCTGCATTATTTACTAGAATATCGATTTTTCCGAATGTATCGATGACCTCTTTTACCATGTCCTCGACTTCGTCGTTCCTGGAAATATCTGTCCGGATCGCCCGCACCCGCCGCCCCAGTGCCAGGATATCGGTGGCTGTCTGTTGTGCCCCCTGAAGGTCGAAGTCTACTGCGGCAACGTCACACCCCTCTTTTGCGAGGTACAGCGCAATCCCTCGCCCGAAGCCGATCTGGCTCCCTACCCCGGTAATCAAGGCAACCTTTCCGGTGAATCCCAGGTCCATCACGCACCTCCCGTTCGCTTCGGTTTATATTTGACTTTATCCCGTTCTATGAAGCAGGTTTTACCCTTCCCCGGCATCGGTTCTTTTTGTCCCGCCTCTGCTGTAAACCTGAAGCCGGATTCGCCACCGGGAAGCGGGTAGACGAATTCGCCGGAAGTGTTGTTTTCTCCTTTTTCTGGGATCGTTATTAAATCCGGCGGTCCGCTCTTCTATGCCATGCCAGTGCCGGGTATTTTATTCGGTGGCCTTGATTGATCCGGAGATCGATCACTTGCTTCGCCTAGTCTGGCTTTGCCAGGTAGTAACCGACTCCGGCTTTGGTCAGGATAAATTTCGGTTGACTGGGGTTTTCTTCTATCTTCTCCCGCAACCGGCGGATGTGGACTTTCAGACTGTCGGCCGCCCCCGGGTAATCGTTCCCCCAGACCGCTTCAGCCAGACTGGAATGCGTTACCACGTGTCCGCTGTTCCGTATCAGGTGGGCCAGGATCCTGCTTTCCGTGATTGTCAGTGCAATCTCTTTGCCGCTCGACTTTAACTGGCCGCTGGTGACGTCCAAGTGCAGCGTTCCCGCAACCAGTTCCTCTTCGTCGGATGTGGATTGTCGCCGGATTAACGCTTTGACCCGTGCCAGCAGTTCCAGTTGCCGGAAAGGTTTCAGAATATAATCATCTGCCCCCCACTCCAACCCCTTCACTACATCGGTTTCGTCAGCACGTACGGTCAGGATAATGATCGGTACGTGGGAGAAAAGCCGGATCTGGCTTAAAACCTCGAATCCGCTGATATCGGGCAAACCCAGGTCCAGGATTGTGATGTCCGGGTTCTCGGTCTCTACCAGTTCGATTCCCTTCCGTCCCAGGCGAGTGGATACTACTTTTGCCTCCGGCCATCGGATCTGGAATGCCAGGGTGATTGCGTCAACTATTTCTTTATCGTCTTCGACGATGAGTACCTTCATTGCCCGCCTCCTGTTATTTTTAGCCGTTCGGGTTCTTTTAATCGAGACCGAAATCTTCCGCTATTCATTACCTGCCGTGGTTTTTTGCCTGCGGTATTGAAAAACTGAAAGTCGAGCCTTTCCCTACCTCGCTGTTCACCCAGATCTGACCGCCGTGTAACTCCACCAGGTATTTGCAGAGTGCTAACCCTAGACCAAGTCCGCTGAGACGCTCCTTGTCCGTTTTCAAGCTGCGGTATGGTTGGAATAACTCCTTTTGCTCTTCCATCGATATGCCTGTCCCCGTGTCTTCGATCTGCACCAGTAGATTTTCCCCCTGTACACTCGCACACAAGGTTATTTTCCCGCCTTCCGGGGTAAATTTCGAGGCGTTGATCATCAGGTTCAGTACAATCTGTCTCAACCGGTCCGGGTCTGCCAGTACCGGCGGGAGTGAATCCGGTATCGACAGAGACATGGTCTGCCGGTTGCTGGTCAGCATCGCCTTCATATCATCGGCGATGGAACTGAGTAGCGGTATCGGGTTGACCGACGTCAGGTTCACTTGCAACATCCCGATTTCCATTCTCGCCAGGTCAAGTAGTTCGTCAATCCGCCGGTTCAGATTGTTCGCTCCCCGGTGGATATTTTTAGCCAGGCTGAGATACGGTTCTTCACTCAATTCGGATACCAGCAGCTCGCTTGATGCCAGTACCGGGGTTAACGGAGTCTTTAATTCATGTACCAGCGCTCGTGTGAAAAATACCCTTCGCTCGAATTCTGCTTCCAATTCCTGCCGCAGCGCCTTCTCCTTTTCGTAAGCTTCCTGTAACTGGTCCCTGGTTCGTTCTGCTTCCGTGATATCGGTAGAGTGTCCCAGCACCGCCCGCCGCCCCTGATACTGTATCGAAGCCACTCCTTCCAGCATGATCCGTGTCTGCCCGTCCGGGCTGAGTAATCGGTAGCGGTAAGGTGTCGTCCGCTCCCCTTTAAGCATCCGGATCGCGTTCTCCCGGACCATCGCCCGGTCCTCCGGGTGTACCAGGTGCAAAGCCTCTTTCCCGTAGATGCTTTCCGCACTCAACCCGGTATCTTGATAAAAAGCCTCGTTCATGAAACGGAACTTCCCGTCCTGGGTGATGAACAGGCCGATCGGAGTGCTGTTGCGGATTATTCGCAGGACTTCGCTCTCGTCTTCTTTCCGGCTTTGCGATTTCTCAAGATTGGCTAATCTTTGCCGTAGTCCCGCGATTTCCTCGATTAATTGTTCCTTGGTCTTCTTTCTATCATCCATAGTTCGTATACAGGCGCTGCATTTGTCATCATTCTAATGCCCGTTTGACTTGCCGTCAACGCACCATCATTGCGCTAGTTTGTGGTCTTGCATACACTGTAACGGTAGTCCTCTGCGGACAAAAACCATGCATCGGCTACATGAAATACAACGGGCTTTTTCTGTCTTCCCCTGTTGCCACCGGAGCAGTAATTCCGGCTCCCGGATAAAAGAGCGGCTCATCGAGATCATGTCAGCGGCTTTTCTGTCCAGTATTTCTACCGCTGTCTCCAGATCGCGAATCCCCCCCACCACCGCCACCGGTATCGTTACTGCCTGTTTGACCGCCGCCGCCCGCACTCGGAAATAAGCCGTCCCTTTCGCCACCGAGCTCAACCCTATCCCGCCGCTGATCTCGATCCCGTCCAGCCCGTTCTCAACCATCTGGCGGATCGCGGCAATCCCTTCCTCGATTATCAACCCTCCCGGTTCGTCATCTTTCACTCCGAATTTCATCAGCAGCGGGACCTTGTTCCCGATTCTGCGCCGCACCTCTTTTGTCACCTCGTTATGGAACCGCCTCCGGTTTTCGGCACTGCCGCCCCACTCGTCCGCCCGCTGGTTCGTGATCGGCGATAAGAACTGGCTCATAAGATAGCCGTGTGCCGCATGAATCTGGATCGCATCAAAACCTGCCTCTACTCCCCGCTCCGCTGCCGTCGCAAATGCCGCGATCGTCATTTCGATGTCTTCCTTGTTCATTTCCCGGTGTGGTTGTGTTGCCTCAGGCGTTGCCGAAACCGCCAGCGCCGCTTCGCCTTTTGCCTGGAGAAAGCCGGAGTTAATCCCGGCATGGGCGATTTGTATGGCAACCTTGCCCCCGCCCTCGTGGACTGCTTTCGCCAGCCGGTGCAGTCCGGGTATCATCTTGTCGTCGTGAATCCCGTATTGCCCCGGCCCTGCCTGACCTGAGGGCGCTACATAAGCGTGTCCCGTCACGATCAGGCCGATCCCCGCTTTTCCCAGTCGGCGATATAAAGCCAGCGAATTATCCGTTACCGCTCCCGACTCATCCGCACTGCCGTCGTAAGTCGCTGACCGCATGAAACGGTTTGCTACTGCCATGTTTCCTATGACTAAAGGCGAAAAAGGATTTATTTTTTGTTTTTGTATCATTCTTTTCATTGCAGACATTATAGGGTGCTGCCCGTTGACTGGCAAACAATAATCGTGATTAGCTGCCGTATTGGCCGGTTTTTCTCGTCGTGATCTTGAAACGGGTCGGAACTCAAATGGCATATCCTGGTGCGCAGATGGGTTTTACTTTCCCGTCCCGTTAATCGATAATATTGACCGCGGTACTCGCCGGATAATAGAATGTAAACGAGAGGTAATTATGCCGGATCGAAAGAACAAAGCAAAGGATAATGAAGAGGTTTTAGAGTCCCCAAAGCCTTCCCGTGCTCAGGCAAAAAAACGCCAGCTTCAAATTCTGATCACGATATTGGTTACCCTGGCGATACTGGCTATCTCCGGTGCCGTCTATTATCAAATGAAGATCGCTCCCTTCCGGAGAATCGTCATGACGATTGATAACCATACTATCCGCATGGATTATTACCTGAAGCGGGTGCGGCTCGGTGGCGGCGACCAGGATACCACCCTCCAGCAGTTGACCTACGAGCTTATCGTTAAAATCAAGGCTGAAGAACTTGGTATTATCATCCCGGAATCCAGCATTAACCGTTTCCTGCGCTCCAGCGCTGCTGCTAGTGCTAATGTAACCGAATCCATGTTGACCGATGCTCAATATAAAGAGTGGTATCAGAATGAATTGAAAAATACTCGTATGTCGGATGTTGAATACCGCGACCGCGTCCGGGTCAACATGATGGCCCAGCAGTTACAGCGTGCCCTGGTACAAAACTTGCCCGACAGAGCCAGGCAGGTTCATCTCCATGGGATTGTCGTTTACAGTACCGCCGAAGCCGCTCAGGTGCAGTCTCGCCTGGCTAAAGGCGAGCCTTTTTCTGTGGTGGCTGCTGAGATGTCGGTTGACCCCAACGCTGCCGTCACCGGCGGTGACCTCGGCTGGATTCCCCAGGGATTGACCGATTACGATGATGTGGTTTTTAATCTCCAGATCGGGCAAATCAGTGATCCCGTGCCGTCGGGTACCGGTCATTATATGATTTTTATGGTGTCCGAGATCGACCCCGAACGCACTATAACAGCGGCCATGAAAGAACAGATGGGCTACAGTGTTTTTATGTACTGGGTTAACGCCCAGATGTCGGAGCATAACATCAAATATCTCATTACAGATGAGATGATGGCCTGGGTCGACTGGCAGGTTGCTGAGTAGCTTATGACTGCACGTGAAAAAGTCCTCCGTTACCGGCGGATCGTAGTTAAACTCGGCACTACTCTTCTTACTGGCGGCAGCCCCCGTTTGAATGAAGAGTGTATGTTTGATCTCGTGCGACAGGTGGCTGAATTGCACCGGCGCGCCGTGGAAATCCTCATCGTTTCTTCGGGTGCAGTAGCTGCCGGGCGCAATAAGCTCGACTCGATAAAAAAAGTCAAGGGCTTACCTTTACGTCAGGTCATGGCCGCTGTCGGTCAGAGCCGCCTTATGAATGTCTACGAAAAGCTCTTCGAACCATATGATATCACCATCGCCCAGGCTCTGCTTACCCGTGGCGATCTCTGCGAACGCGTCGGTTATCTGAACGCCCGTAATACTCTCCTCGCCCTTCTTGAACTCGGTGTTATCGGCATCATCAACGAAAATGACGTTGTGGCAGTCGATGAACTGCATGAAGGCCGCTTCGGCGATAACGATAACCTTTCCGCCATGGTCGCTAACCTGGTCGAAGCCGATCTTCTCCTGATTCTTTCCGATATCCCCGGTTTATATACCGGCGATCCCCGCATTAATCCCGCTGCCCGCCTGATCCCGGTGGTGGAAAAGATATCCAGCGAAATTGAGGCGATGGTTGGCGGTACTGCCGGTACCCAGGGCACTGGCGGTATGGTTACCAAGCTGGAAGCAGCCCGCACAGCCACCGCCTGCGGTACAACTGTCATCATCGCCAGCGGTCGGGAACCCGATGTCATCCTCAGGATCGCCTCCGGGGAAAGTATCGGCACCCGCTTCAAGCCAGCCAGCGTTCCCCTCATAAGCCGCGCCCGCTGGATCCTCAGCGGACTCGGTGTTAAGGGTGAGCTCGTTATTGATGAGGGTGCGGCAGCCGCTCTCAAGAAGCAGAAACGCAGTCTGCTGACTGCCGGTATCGTCGCTGTGCGGGGTAATTTCGAGCGTGGCGACCTGATCGATGTCCTTGATATCGCCGGCAACCGGCTCGGTTCCGGGATCGCCAACTATTCCTCTACCGATACCGCCAGAATCAAAGGTACTCATTCTGAAGATATCGCTGGCCTGATCGGACACGACTTCGGTCCTGAAGTCATCCACCGCAACAACCTCGCCGTCATCTAATACCAGACTGTTACCCCCAAAAATAGCATCGCGAACTCGATTGTTTACATTTTTGAAAAGAGAACGGCCATGATCACTCATGGCCGTTCATCTGATCGTTGCTTGATACGTTTACCGCCAGTTGTCTATGCTGAAAGCGGGATCGGAATTCGCCGACCGTCCGTCGGTCCACAGCGACTGTTCTTCGCCGCCGCCGGTAACGACGATGCAGTTTTCGAAGGGGCTTCCTACCGCAGGCACCATATAATCATCGGGCAATTCTTTCCACGGTTTGCCGGAAGTGGTTTCTATTCCTCTCCAGGCATTTGTCGTGACATCGGGTCGCTGGTGTGTGCGGTATTCCTTGACTGTCATAAAGCTTTTTTTATAGAGCCATTCATAGACTGCTTCTTTCGTCTTGAACCCGTATAGTTGCAGGTCGCGCGCCATCTCCGGGAGCATGATGAACGTCTTGCCACCTTCCCAGTTCTTCCACAGGTTGTTAACGAAGTATTCCAGCCAGTTGTGGGGACCGGGAATACCCTTTACCCCCAGTCTTCTCCCGATACCGCCGTGGCCGCTCTTCTGGAATTCCCGGTAACCTCCGGGCATGAACTCGGTTCTCTGTACGGTATCTCCCATTCTCATGGCTATTACGCAACTCTCATCTTTGCCGAAATCATATTCTTCCCTGATCGTAGCCCATCCCGGTGGTAGCGCGTCATCGTTTTCGGGGAAGCAGTTGTGCAGGCTGTTTCCCCAGACCCCGCAGTTGGTGACGTTGGGGATATTCCCCCCGAGGTTGCGCCACATCAACTCAGCGGCGCGGCCGATCGCCCTGTTAGCCTGGTTGCCCGGCCCCATGACGTTGGTATCAAAGTTCATCTTGATTTCCCTGGCATACGGACCGCTGACTACATAGGTCACCCCGCCCCGGCCGTCCCCGCAGCCGCCACCGGCTTCGGCAATCGCCAGCAGAATCGGCAGGTGCTCCGGTTCGCATCCCGCCATGACGCCGATGGTCGCGATCTTCTCGACGGTCGCCTTGCGCCTCATCGGCATGAAGTATACCGGTGAGCCTTTCTCGCCATCGCTTCCCATCTGCGCTAAGCGGTCTCCGACGCGGTGGTCCGCCTGGTAGGTAATGATCTCATCCGGTTTGTGGCTCGTGCCCTTCAGCATCCTGGCAACTCTCTCTTCGGTTGGTAAGACAATCGGTAGCCCGTCGGTGTATTTGCAGATTGGCGCATTGTGATAAAGCTGAGGTATCGGCTCGGCTTGTTTGAAGAAAGACTCGGCTTCTTCTAGCGTACCTTCAAAAATATAGCGGGGATTTGCAACCTCCAGCTTCGGTGGATTCTTTTCTTCATCGGTGAGTGGCCTTACCAGCGCGTCTACCAGCTTGTCGATCCATGTCGCTACGTCCTGGGGGCCGGGAATATGACGGGAACCCCAGACTCGCCGGATGTTGGGGACTCCGTTCAAGCGGCAGGCCTGTTTCCAGCATTCGTCCTGGTCTTCAAAGATGATGAATACACTCGGAATTCCCGCTTTTTCAATCGAAGATAAATGGGGCAACTGCTCCCAGATGGCGCCGTGTCACCAGACCACGCCGCGGATCAGGCCGTCTGTTTTGTCCCGTTCATCGTCCGCCAGGGCGATACTGCCCGCTTTTGTGGCATGCGCCGCCGCATAATTGATTTTCCATTTTACCTGGGGGTATCTTTCCGGCAGCATTTTTACCAAAGGAATGAGGATGCCCTGCTCACCGCCGGCCCCGACACTCATCGTAATCCTTTTACCATCGAGAGAATCGAGGCGCGGCGCCAGTGGATGTTGTTCAACCGGTTCCTGGATGCCTACCGGATTCAAAAACCTGTATACTCTTTCTGCCATGTCGTCCTCCTGTATCCTTTGCAAAATTCTGTTGGGTTGATTGGCCCGCTATATAATAATCCTTTTAAGGGCAGTTTTTCATCATCGCCCGTTTTTTTCCGTGAGGTTTATTCTTTTGGCGGTAACGTGACGTTCCTGGAACTGAATGTATTTCCTGTTCTGGTCGGATTGCATCGGTATTCAGGAAATGCCATTATTATTAGCAACCCGGATATCGCGTAGGTGCGGTTGGTTTTTACACTATGCACGAACATGGATTTTAGGAGGTAATATATGGACTATCAATTTTTGTTATCTAAGAAAGAAGAAGGCGTTGCTTTGGTGACGGTGAACCGTCCCTCTGCCTTGAATGCCTTGAATGCGACTGTTTTGGAAGAGCTTTATCATCTGTTTCTGGAGATCGAATCTGACCCCTCTGTCCGGGTGGTTATACTCACCGGCGCGGGGCGTGCTTTTATCGCCGGCGCCGATATTGCCTATATGCACCCCCAGAGTAGTGTCGAAATCCGGCATTTTGTAGCTATCGCGCGGAAAGCAGCCGATCAGATATATTATTTGAACAAGCCGGTAATCGCCGCCGTTAACGGTTATGCCCTGGGCGGCGGTTGTGAAATAGCTATGTGCTGCGATATCCGGATCGCTTCCGAAAATGCCCGCTTCGGACAGCCGGAAATCAATCTCGGTATCATTCCGGGAATTGGCGGCACGCAGAATTTAACCAGGTTGATAGGCGTAGCCCGAGCCAAGGAACTGATCTTCTACGGGGATACTATCGATGCCCGGACAGCCTTGTCGTTAGGTCTTGTGAACAGGGTTGTTTCTCCTGATCAGCTAATGCTGGAAACAAAATCTTTCGCCCAAAAATTGTTGTCCAAAAGCAGCATTGCCCTCGCCCTGGCTAAGAAAGCCGTTAATGCCGGGGTTGAGACGGGATATTTCGCCGGATTGAATATGGAAAATGAATGTTTTAGCCAGTGTTTTGCCACAGAGGATCAAAAAGAGGGCATGTCCGCTTTTTTGGAAAAAAGGAAAGCTGATTTCAAGGGAAAGTAACTTTTATCTGTCTCTTTTTCCGGTAAAAAAATCAGAAAAGAAATGAAGTAGCCTGTTGACGGCCCGGGTAACATCTCCCTGCCTTTCGCAAGGGGATATTCAATTCGTCAACTTTAAAATATGCCTGCGGTCAGGAGTGTGGTTGGATATGAATAGTGATAGCATTGTTAATTGCGCTAAGTGTGTGCGTCCC
>JBBITI010000017.1:45466-57407 GCA_037440885.1 Dehalococcoidales bacterium
TGCAACAGCCGCGTCCCTGATGAAGGTCCGGCCAACTGTCCCCGGAAGATCATGCCGGAAGTGATCAGGAAGGCTACCGCCAGATGCATGAGCCCCGAATTTCGGGAATTTGCCCTTCAGGCTTCGCGCCAGGAGGGCGCCGGATATTTGAAATTGCCGCATGCCCCCGCTGTCCCCTCTCCTGTGAAGAGCCGTCTGGAAGAAATCATGGAATTTGCCCGGCGCATGGGCTATCGCCGTCTTGGCGTTGCTTACTGCGGCGGGGTTCAGTTTGAAGCCAGTATCCTCGTTCCCATCCTGGAAAACCGTGGATTTGAAGTAGTTTCCGTCCAGTGCAAATGCGGCTCCGTTCCTAAAGAAGAGTTGGGGATTACGGATAGTGAAAAAGTGTCTCCCGGCAATTATGAATCGATGTGTCATCCCGTTGCCCAGGCTGAAATACTCAACGCTTCCCGGACCGAGTTGAATATCCTCGTCTGCCTGTGTGTCGGTCACGACTCCCTGTTTTTGAAACACAGTCAGGCGTTCTGTACCGTACTGGCTGCCAAGGACCGGGTATACGGCCACGCTCCTTTGATGGCGCTTTATCAGTCAAAATCTTACCACCGCCGGATTCTATCCAAAGAGATTAAGGTTGAGTCTGGTCTGTCTGAAGCAAGCAAGTCAGGGTCATAAAGACGGGAAAAGTGTGTCTTGAAGCAACCGGGTTGTTTGTATACTTCGCCGGTGCGTTAATTGTCAGATATCAGTCTTTGGCTTGCTCTGGTTCTGGTAACTGGCTTATACTACCTCTACTACCACGTCCGGAGATTGGGAAGGGGAACATTCTATGAGTGATGCGTTGCTTCAACTACAAGAAAAAGGGAAAGCCGCCCGGGCGGTCGCCCGTAAACTGGCTTATCTGCCGACCGCGGTCAAGAACCAGGCTTTACATAATATCTCAGCCGATCTTCTGGCCCGCAAGGACCGCATACTGGCCGCCAATGAAAAAGATATGGTCGCGATGCGGGCTTCCGGTATGGGTGCCGCCATGCTGGATCGTTTGTTGATCAATTCCTCTCGACTGGAAGGCATTGCCGCTGATGTTCTGGCGGTTGCCGCCCTGTCCGACCCGGTCGGCGAGTTTTTTGATATGCGCACCATGCCCAACGGCTTGGTCATCGGTCGGAAACGGGTGCCCCTTGGGGTCATCGGTTCCATCTATGAGTCGCGCCCGAATGTAACCGTCGATATCTCGGTACTGTGTTTGAAATCGGGGAATGCCGTTATCCTGCGCGGCGGCAAGGAAGCTCTGCACACTAATTTGGCTTTTGTAGAAACGATCCGGCAAGCCATCGACCGGGCGGGTATGCCGGTAGACGCTGTCCAGTTCGTCGATAATACCGACCGGGCGCTGGTAGAGCCGATGCTGAAGATGAGCGCATATATCGATCTGCTGGTACCCCGCGGCAGTGCCGAGTTGATCCGTTTTGTCCGGGAAACGGCGGCTATGCCGGTGGTCACCGGCGGTATTGGCGTCTGTCATACTTACGTGGATCGCGCGGCCGATGTTACGAAAGCGGTCTCGATTATCTACAATGCCAAGGTACAGCGTCCTACGGTCTGCAATGCCCTGGACTGCATCCTGGTCCACGACGCAGTCGCCGATGCTTATCTGCCGCAAATCGCCGCCGGCCTGGCTCAGGCTGGTGTTGAAATGCGATGCGACGAGCGCGCGTTGGCGATACTGCAACAACAGCAAGGGCTGAGACTGGTACCGGCAATTGCCGAAGACTGGGGCAAAGAGTTCCTGTCTCTGACTGCATCCGTCAGGGTGGTCGCTGCGCTTGATGAAGCCCTCGACTTCATTGCCCGTTACGGGTCCGGTCATTCCGAGGCCATCATTACCGAGGACTATGCCGCGGCAACGCGCTTTTTAAACGAAGTCGATGCTGCCTGCGTCTATGTCAATGCCAGCACCCGGTTCACCGATGGCGGTCAGTTCGGGTTGGGGGCTGAGGTTGGTATCTCCACCCAGAAAATGCACGCCCGCGGCCCGCTGGGCCTCAAGGAAATGACCAGCTACAAATGGGTCATCTACGGCAGCGGCCAGGTCAGACCCTGACCGCCCGCTGCCACAACTGTTTTACAGAAATACCCGCTTTCCTGTATTCCCGCAGCGCGTAAAAATCACTCCTCGTACCGTAATTGATCATTCATCAACAACAAGCTTTCCTTTCCAGCTATCAGCAGTCTCCAGATGAACGATACACAGTGAGGGAAATTCGGGAGGCGGCACCGGACTCCCCCGTGTTAAACGGTGTCGGCTTACCGCCCGCAGATTTTGGAAATCGCCGCTTCCTGGGCGAAGAACAGCTCTTTTATCCCTTTCTCCGCCAGTGCCAGCAGGGCATCGACGGTTTCTTTACTGAAAGGCTTGCCTTCGGCAGTCCCCTGGAGTTCGACAAATTCACCCTTGCTCGTCATCACCACATTGAAGTCGACCTCGGCTGCAAAATCCTCATCGTAACAGAGGTCGAGCATGCGGTAGCCGTGTACCACGCCGACACTGGTCGCGGCCACGGCACTTTTTAGCGGCAGCATCGAAGACACTACCCCCATGTTGGCCAGGTTGTGCAGTGCCTGGTAAAGTGCTACGTAGGAACCGGTTATCGCTGCCGTACGAGTGCCGCCGTCAGCCTGGATGACATCACAATCGACGATCAGCGTCCGTTCCCCAAGGGCAGACAGATTGGTAATCGCCCGCAGCGAACGGCCGATCAACCGCTGGATTTCCTGGGAGCGTCCGTTTATCCGGTTTCCGGAATCACGGGCGGTGCGTTTCACTGTGGAGCGGGGCAGCATGGCATATTCAGCAGTGACCCAACCGCCCCCGCCAGCTTCTTCCCGTAAAAAAGCAGGAACCCGGTCTTCCACCGTTACCGTACAAATAACATGGGTCTTGCCCAATTCAATGAGTGCGGAGCCTTCCGCATAACTCAAATAACCGGGGGTGATTTTGACCGTTCTCAAGATGTCCCAGTTGCGTCCATCAGCTCTTTTCAATGGCTCCCTCTTTCCTTGCACGAATGTTGTCAGTATAACAGCCGCCGCGTCTCAGGACAAACCGGGCACCCATTCCCCACTCAGGTAGTCCCGAAGCCAGTGCAGGGCGGCGGTAGCAGCCTCCTGTTTGTTGGCTAAACGATCGCCGCTGAAACGGTGTTCTCTGCTGAACGTCCCTTGTGCGCAACTGAAACCGAGATAAAACAACCCGACTGGTTTGTCGGGTGTCCCGCCGCTGGGCCCGGCGATACCGGTGTCGGCTAGGCAAATATCGACTCCCAGCAATTGCCTGCCGCCGGCTGCCATCTGTTCGGCTACTACCGCGCTGACCGCGCCGTATTCGGCCAGGCTCTCCTCTTTCACGCCGACAATCCGGTTCTTTATTTCATTACTGTAGGCGATTATCGATCCCTCGTAAACCCGCGAACTTCCTGCAATATTCGTCAGTGTGTCGGCAATCAACCCGCCGGTGGCGGATTCTACCGTGCCGACAGTAAGTCCTTTCTCCCGCAGCAACCGGGTAATGAACTCATTTCCATTATCCATTACAGAGCATTATAAATTAATTACCGCTGTATGAGAAATAACCGGTATTGACCGGTAAGGCTCTTTTTTTACACTCCTCAGGCATTATGCTATAATATCTGGTCTTGTGATATAATTGTCACGTCATTCTATTGGCATCAGGGAGTACTCAAATTGAATAAAGCCCAGAAAACGGAGATTGTTTCCAGATTTGCCCGTAGCGAAAAGGATACGGGATCGACTGAGGTCCAGGTCGCCTTGCTCACCCGGCGCATCGTTGAGTTGACGCAGCATATGGCCACTAACCAGCGCGATTATCATACCCAGTTGGGTCTGTTAAAGCTTGTCGGTAAAAGGCGCCGCTTGCTCGGCTACCTCAGCCGTGAAGATGTCGGTCGATATAACAAGCTGATCTCCGAACTTGGGTTACGTAAGTAAATCGCTGCCTTTCGTTATCCATGCTCGAACCGGCCGCATTCGACTGTGACGATTCTCGTGGACTTAAGGTTGAGTGAAGTGAGGTATTAGTTGTTGCAATCAAGTTTATCTTTCAGTCAGGAAATCGGCGGTCGGACTTTATCCATTGGCACGGGGCTCTTGGCCGGGCAGGCTGATGTCGCTCTTACTGTGCAGTATGGAGAGACTGTGGTCCTGGTCACCCTCGGAATTGGCAAAGAACCCCGCGAAGGCGTCGATTTCTTGCCCTTGACGGTTGATTACGAAGAACGCTTATACGCTGCCGGTAAGATTCCCGGCGGTTTTATCCGTCGCGAGGGACGGCCTACCACGGAAGCTGTCCTCGCCGGCCGCCTCACCGATCGTGCCATCCGGCCTGTGTTGCCCAAAACCTGGCGTAGTGAAATCCAGCTCATCATCACCGTCCTCTCCGTCGATCAGCAGAACGCCCCCGACATTTTGGGATTGATTGGCTGTTCGGCTGCTTTAGCGATCTCGCCGGTGCCGTTTGATGGTCCGATAAGCGCCGTCCGGGTTGGGTACTTGAACGACGAATTCGTTTTGAATCCCACTCTGGCTCAGGTCGAGGAGAGCCTCCTGGACATTGTGGTCGCCAGTACCCGCAAGCACATCGTCATGGTTGAAGCGGGTGCTCGTGAAGCTGATGAGGACATCGTTCTCCGTGCTATCGAGTACGGCCATCAGGCGAACCAGTCCATTCTGGATTTCCTGGACAAATTACAGGTTGCCTGGGGCAATCCGAAAATAGAAGCACCGGCGGTTGATATCGATCCGGCGATTATTAATGCTGTGGCTGAGATCACAGATGCCCGGTTAAGTGGCGTCCTCGATTCGCCCACAAAAGCACCTCGCGAACGACTGCTCTCTGAAATCCAGGCTGAGGTAAATGGCAAACTGGGTGAGACTTACGATCCGGCGCTGCTGTCGGCTGCGCTCGATCAGCGCGTGCGTAAAGTCATCCGTGAAAACCTGCTCCAGGGAAGACGTGCGGGAGGCCGCAAACCGGACGAGATCCGGCCGCTGAACTGCCGGGTAGGTTTGTTGCCCCGAATTCACGGCTCCGGTCTCTTCACACGCGGCGAAACTCAGGTGTTAACAATCACGACCCTCGCCTCATCTGGCATGGAACAGCAATTGGATGGCCTCGGTATCGAAGAATCCAAGCGTTTTATCCATCATTACAATATGCCGCCTTTTTCTACCGGCGAAGTTAAAAGAGTGGGCACTCCGGGAAGACGTGAAATCGGTCACGGTGCTCTCGCTGAGCGTTCTCTGGAACCGGTTCTTCCCGCTGCCACCGAGTTTCCTTATACCATCCGGATGGTCTCGGAAGTGTTAAGTTCCAGTGGCAGTACCTCGATGGCTAGCGTTTGCGCCAGCAGCCTCTCATTGATGGATGCCGGTATCCCCATCAAGCGCGCCGTCGCCGGCGTTGCCACCGGTTTGGTCACCGATGACCAGGGTAAATATGTTATTTTGACCGATATCGAAGGCCTGGAAGACGCCTACGGCGATATGGACTTCAAAATTGCCGGCACCAGCGAAGGCATCACGGGCATTCAGATGGATACCAAGCTCAAGGGTCTGACGATGGAAATCGTCCGCAATACTGTTTTACAGGCGAAAGGATCCCGCAATTATATCCTCGGTGTCATGAACCAGACTATCAGTCAGAGTCGCGCCGAAATGAGTCCTTATGCGCCGCGGATGTACAAGATAACCATACCGACTGAAAAGATCGGCGCGGTCATCGGCCCGGGCGGTAAAACTATCCGCTCGATTATCGAGCAGACTAAAACGACTATTGATATTAATGACGACGGTAGCGTGGTGGTCGGATCTCCTGACGAAGCCGCTGCCCGTAAAGCCATCGGCATTATTGAAGACCTCACCCGGGAAGTGGAAGTAGGTACGATATATACCGGGAAAGTAACCCGCATCCTTTCCTTCGGTGCCCTGGTGGAGATATTGCCGGGTAAAGAAGGGATGGTCCACATCAGCGAGTTGGCTGATTACCGGGTGGCTACTGTGGAAGATGAAGTCCACGTTGGCGATGAAATCACCGTTAAAGTGTTGCGCACCGAAGACGGCAAGATTGCCCTGTCGCGGAAAGCCGTTTTATCGCCGCAGGCCAGCTCCGGCTCACCACCCGCGAACCAGTCTGGCCAGCGTCCGTTCCGCCCGCGTCGCAATGATCGCCAGGGTCAAAATTCCAATGACCGTCCGAGATTTAACCGATAAGAGAGTGAAAAGCTATGACACCGATTAAAGTGGTCGTCCACGGCGCTGCTGGCAGAATGGGACAGGAGATATTAAACGGGCTTCATAAAGAACCCGCTTGCACCGTCGTTGGTGCAGTCGATATCAAAGCCACTAAAGACTCCATCAGTTTCTCCGATGGCTCCGGGTCGGTGCCCTACTCCAGCGACCTCGCCGCTATATTGGAAGCGACGCAACCCGAAGTCGTCGTTGACTTCTCTCTGGCTAAAGCGACCGTTGCCGCCGTTCCCGTCGTTGCCCGGCATGGTATCAATATGGTCATTGGTACAACCGGACTGAGCCCGGCTGAAATTGACGAAATCCGGCGGCTGGCGCAGGAAAAGCAGGTCGGCATTATCGCCGCTCCCAATTTCGCCCTCGGCGCTGTTCTCATGATCCACATGGCGAAAATTGCCGCCCGGTATCTGGATTATGCCGAAATTACTGAACTGCATCACAATACCAAGGCCGATGCCCCTTCCGGGACCGCTTTGAACACCGCGCGCGCCATGGTGCAGGGCCGGGGCAAACCCTTCAACCGGGATTCCGGGCAATTTCCCAGCCGGGGCCAGGATGTGGACGGCGTCTCCATCCACAGCGTGCGCCTCCCCGGTCTGCTCGCTCATCAGGAGGTCCTCTTCGGTACCAGCGGTCAAACACTGAGTATCCGCCATGACACCGTAAATCGCGAGTGTTATCTCCCCGGCATTATTATCGCCGTTAAAGAAGTAGTTAAACGCAAAGGCCTGACTTACGGCCTCGATGTCCTGCTTGGTCTCTAAAAAAACAAAAGATAGCATCGGGGCTGCCTTGCTCGTATGTTTTTGTATCCCGGGCATAATTATTCACTTCAACGATAGACAATAGGCCGGAACCGTTATAAGATGGGAGTTACCCATTTTATTTCGCAGGAATGGCTCTGTTAAGTGCAGTTTTCTCGAATTGCTGCCAGTGATTAAAAATAAATAAATTAAAAACCGGGGGGATAAGATGAAGAAGATCGGGCGACTTGTCACTGCGATGGTGACTCCGTTCAATGCGCAAGGTGAAGTTGATTATGAACAGGCAAAAAAGCTGGCCCGGGCTTTGGTCGATTCCGGTAGCGAAGGATTGGTCGTTATCGGGACTACCGGTGAATCGCCGACTACTGTCCGTGCCGAAGAAATACGCCTTTTCCGGGAAATTAAAGGTGCCGTCGGCGACCGGGCGGCAATCATTGCCGGGACTGGCAGTAACAGTACTGCCGAGGCCATTGAGGCTACCAGAGAGGCTGAAAAAGTGGGCGTTGATGCTTGCTTGCTGGTCGTTCCCTACTATAACAAGCCTACCCAGGATGGTCTCTATAATCATTTCAAGATGATTGCCGATAACACCAAATTGCCCTGCATCATGTATAACGTACCGTCACGCACCGTGACCAGTCTGGCCGCCGAAACCGCCATCAGGCTGTCCCAGGTTCCCAATATTATCGGAGTGAAAGAAGCCAGTGGTAACCTGGAACAAATCGCTAAGATTATCAGCGGCAGCCGCAAGGATTTCCTTGTCTGGAGCGGTAATGACAGCGATACGCTGCCCATGCTTGCCATCGGGGCGTACGGCGTCATCAGCGTCGCTTCGCATCTCGTCGGCAAGCAAATCAGTGACATGATCTACGCTTATGTAGCCGGAAAAACAGAACAAGCTGCCGAATTGCACCGTCACCTCATGCCCATGTTCTCCGGTCTTTTCGTTGTTTCTAACCCGATCCCGCTCAAATATGCCCTGAATAAGATCGGCTTCAATGTCGGCAAGCCCCGTCCCCCGCTTTTCGAACCCGATGAGAAAACTGCCGCTCAGATCATGGACATGGTCCGGAAATACAAAATCGATCTACCATTATCCTGATCGGCAACAGTATTGAATCGCAGAAAAGGGGAGGCGAATCAGCCTCCCCTTTTTGATTATTTTTTACCCTCTTTGCGTGGGCCAGGCTTCTGCATCTGCTGTATCGTTTCTTATGGCCGCTGTGGCTTTACTTTCAGCGGCAGGCCGGCGATCATGAAGTAGATCTCGTCGACTTCTTGGGCCAGTATCTGGTTGGATTTTCCCAGCAGATCGCGGTAAACCCGGCCCAATCTGTTGTCTGGAACCAGCCCCAAACCCACCTCGTTCGTGACAATCAGAAAATCGGCTTTTACCGACCGCAGGCAATCGCGTATCCCGTTTATCTCCTGCATTACCGCTGACTCCGCTTTTGCCTCGTCGATATCAGTGCCGTCGTTGCTCAGGAATTTCCCGATGGCGTTGCTTACCAGCAGGGTAATGCAGTCCAGCAACACCAGTTGACTTGCCCCGATTTCTGCCTTGATACGCTGCCCGACATTCTCTGGCGCTTCCAGCGTCCGCCACTCAGCCGGCCGGGACTGGCGGTGTGCCTCGATCCGCCGTCGCATTTCGTCGTCGCCGATCTCTGCCGTGGCCGCGAAAAGCACTGATTTGCCGCTTCTAATTGCCATCTCCTGGGCATGACTGCTCTTCCCACTGCGGGCGCCGCCGGTAATCAAAATATTCGTCATGTTGTTCGTTGCTCTGTGTTAGTATCTCTCGATTTTATTGATGGGACGTTTTTTCTGCTAGAAACGAAGTTTCGTTGAACAGGCTGAGAATCGCCCGCGGTTCGGTCGTCCTGTCGCTGGTCTCGAGATCGGTCTTCAT
Organism: Dehalococcoidales bacterium; assembly: GCA_037440885.1. Classification (GTDB taxonomy): domain Bacteria; phylum Chloroflexota; class Dehalococcoidia; order Dehalococcoidales; family UBA2162; genus JBBITI01. Next base: position 54,467 of record JBBITI010000017.1, read on the forward strand.
TGGCGGATAGATATCGATGATGCTTAGCGAGGCATTGTCGATGCGGAGTTGCCTCCAGCATTCCTGGCCGATGCCTAACAACGATATTATCAGAGTCCGCAGCGGTCCGCCGTGAGCCGCGATGAAGATATTTTCTGATGCCCTGTGTCTAACCAGCCTTTCCTTGAAAGATACCACCCGCTCCGTGAATTCCCGGAGACTTTCTCCGCCGGGAAAGGTCATTGTCAGATCGGCAGTATGGATTTTTTCGACGAGCAGCGGGTATTTTTGCCGGATCTCGGCATAGGTCAAGCCTTCGATCTCGCCGTAGTTAATCTCCCGTAGTTCGGGACATTCGATCACCTGCAAGCCCCGCCCGGAAACGACCATCTCGGCGGTGATCCGGGCCCGCCGCAAATCACTGGCATAAACCGTATCAATCTTCTCGCTGGCTAGCCTTTCCCGTAGCTTCTCAACCTGCCGGAACCCTTTTTCGTTGAGGTTGATATCCCCCTGTCCGGCAAAACGGTTGGAATTATTGTATTCGGTTTCTCCGTGACGTACCATCAATATTCGTGTCATTTAACTCATCCATAACCATCGATTATATGCAAGTAAAAGGAATACTAGCACTGTGCCCACCTCGGCGATTTCGTTGATTGCTCCGTAGCTGTCTCCGGTTAAGCCGGCAAATTTCCGGTTCAGGTACTTCGTCCCGGCCAGCGTGATCAGCCACACCCCGCAGGCTGTTCCTAGCGCGGCTGCATAAGGATATGGAATGCTCCGGCACCACAGGACGATAATTGCGGCCGCTAGTGTTCCCAGTGTCACCGGGACGAAACCGGACCATCTGGCGTATTGCTTAAAGGTCGTCCCCAGCCCGGAAGGTCGGGCATATGGGTAAGCCATGACGGCATAGACTATCGACCACCGGCTCAACAGCGGCATCAACACCAGCGCCGGCAGGATCAGGTTACGGGGCAGGCTGATCAGGGCGGCGAATTTGATCAGGAAAAGGAGAACCGCTCCGATTACCCCGAACGCCCCCACCCGGCTGTCCTTCATGATTTTCCAGCGTTCTTCGGCAGGTTTGTTTCCTGCCAGGCCGTCGCAGGTGTCGATGAAGCCGTCTACGTGCAGGGCGCCGTGAATCAAGACCATCGCCGCTATCGCTATCACAATGGCTGTCGTCGACGGCAGGACGAACTGCAGAATGTAATATAAAATCGCCAGCAGCAGGCCGATAATCAAGCCTACCGCCGGAAAATAATAAAGCGCACCGCCGAATTCTTCCGGTGTCGGTTGGCGCCGGAAAGGCAACGGTATTACCGTCAGGAATCTCAAGGCCGCAATAAATTTCATATCGTCAATTTAACTCTTTTCCGACACCCCTGCCTCGGCGAAGGTGGCCATCTCATTCAGTACCCGGGTCGCTGTCTCGCAAAGGAACATGCCCAGCGCTGCGCCGGTGCCCTCCCCGAGTCGCATCCCCAGGTTCACCAGCGGTTTTAATCCGAGATGTTCCAGCATTACCTTATGCCCCGGCTCCACGGACATGTGCCCCGCAATCATGAAATGCTTCAGGTTGGGTGCCAACCCGGCCGCAATCAGTGCTGCCGCACCGGAGATGAATCCGTCGATCACCACCGGAATCCGTATCGCCCCCGCCCCTAACATTACCCCGGCCAACCCGGCAATTTCAAGTCCGCCGACTCTCGCCAGTACGGACAAAGGTTGCGCGGGATCGGGCTGGTTCAGTCTGATTGCTTTTTCAATAACCGAAGCTTTATGTTTCAACTGTGCATCGTCGATACCGGTACCCCTTCCGGTAACCTCGGCGGGGCTCTTGCCGGTCATCACCGCGCAGATGGCCGCGCTGGCAGTGGTATTCCCGATGCCCATGTCGCCGGTAGCGATGATGTCCAGGCCGGGTATCGCTTGTTCCTGCAATAATTGAATCCCGGCTTCCAGGGCTATGGTGGCTTCTGTCTCGGACATCGCCGGGACTACGGCCATATTGGCCGTGCCCTTGCGGATTTTACGAGTGATCAGTCCGGGATGAGCCGGCATGTCTGCTGCCACGCCGATGTCGACGATCAGAATGCGGGCGCCGGTCTGCCGCGCAATCACATTGATAGCGGCGCCGCCGTTCAAAAAATTGTGCACCATCTGCGGCGTCACTTCCTGCGGGTAGGCGCTGACCCCCTCCGCAACTACCCCGTGGTCCGCCGCCATGACGATGACTGCCTTGTTCTTGATTACGGGACGCGCTTGGCCCTGGATGCCGGCGATTTGTATCGCAATTTCTTCAAGTTGACCCAGGCTGCCTGCGGGCTTGGTCAAATTGTCCTGCCGCATCCGGGCGGCGGACATCGCTTTCTCGTCCGGCTTGCCGATTTTCCGGATGGTGCTGGTTAGAAGTTCACCTGTGTTCAAAACGTACCTCCATTTTTTTAACAAAAAAGCCCCTCGCCCGCGCGGGCAAAGGGCAAAAAACCTGACTTCAACGCCCCCTGACTCCGCGGGAATCCTGTGTAAACTGAGACCGGCGTTCTGGCTTACCCCTTGATCGGGCATACAGCAGGCGGCGCTGCGTTGGAATCGCACCAACTTGCTCTCCGGTTCTCCGAAGCACACAGAAAAACCCGGGGCTTTTCAAAACAGGATAGCCTATACCGCATCGAAATGCAAGAACGGCATATTTCGTAGCAATTATCTGGTTGTTACCGTCCGGCAGCACCCCGGCGAAGCTACTGTTTTGGCTGTGCCCTTTCCTCCGCACTCTCCCCACTGTGAAATTACTGGTATTCTTCCCGATCAACTTGCGGTACTCGTTATTCGCTAAGAGAAGATTAATACCGCCATGCTGTCGCCCCACCTGCTGCAGCAAAAGTGGTGACAGAAATACTCTTGACAATCAGAACATACGAGCGTATTATTTCACCTGAACCGTCCAGTTCCC
>JBBITI010000018.1:0-50564 GCA_037440885.1 Dehalococcoidales bacterium
GTGATTTACATGATGAAGAGAGCGGTAATTTGAGATGGACGGATGACGAAATCGACCGGCATATCAGCCATGCGGTAAGCGATTTTTCGGAGGCTATTCCAGACGAGGCGACAGCGGTGAAAGAGACGGTGGCGGGATCACGAACGATAGACATCACCGACATGGCGGACCGGATATGCGTAGAGGCGGTGGAGTGGCCGGCGGGGCAGTTCCCACGGCGTTACCAGCCGTTTGAAACCTGGCAAGACAGCCTGATATTGACGGGCGAGGAAGTGCCGGACGGGGCGGAAGCGCATATTTATTACGGGAAGAGACACAGGCTGGACGCAACAGGAACGAGCATCGCAGAACGTTACTGGGACCTGGTGGCGGCGGGGGCGGCGGGTTATGCCGCGGTGCAGTGGGCGCTGTATGCCATCAACCGGATCAACAGCGGGGGGCCGGCGACGCCGGACAGGATGCTGCGGTGGGGAAGAGCGAGGCTGGAGGTATTCTATGCCCGGTTGAAAATTTACGGTCGGAGAAACCGGGTGCGGGCGGCGCGGCTATACCGGGCGGCAGCGTAATAAAGAAGAGAAGATAGCGGAGGGAAGGGATGGATTTCTACAGGATGCTGTGGTCGCGGATCGGGGGACGGCCCTGGACGTATATTGCGAGGGACATCTACCACAGGGTGGAATACCTGGTACTGGTCAGCCTGGTGATAACGGGGTATGCCATCGGGGAGACGGGACTTGTGAGCTGGAAGCTGTTCCTGGTAATCATGACGGCATATACGATCGGCTACGTGCACGGTCATTTTTTCTGGGGCAAAGAGTATGTTCCGAACCAGAAAGCGAACGGGGTGAAAAATGAGAGACCTGAGTTCTAGCCTGCGGGCGGCGCAACAGGCGAGCGTCCGGTCTCCGTATGTGCGGGTGACGGCGAGCAACCGGAGTCACGGAGTGGTGCGGTGGCGGTGGGAAAGAATATATACCGGCAGTGAAGCGGACTACCGGCACGGCATGGCAATCGCAGGAAACGGGGCGATGATCCGGGCGCGGATCAGTCCGCCGGCCGACGGGCATAAATTATACCGGCAGACGGTAACGTCTCCCGGACCGGAGGCCGATTTCAGCAGTTGGACGCATACCGGCGAGAATAATTGTACGGCGGTGGCGGTGGCCGCGGTGGGGAACGAGGTATCGATATTCTGGATAAACACCGCCCGGGAAGTGCGGCGGATACGGAGTACAAACCACGGGTTGAACTGGGGCAATGCGGAGTTGATCGACTATACGCCAACGGCGGCGGGGCAGGGGCTGGGGGCGGCGTACAAGGCCAACGGGGACCTGGCGGCAGGTTACACCGACCAAACTAATTTGTATATCAAAAAGTGCATCGCGGGCAACTGGCAGGCAGCGGTGGCCTGTGACAAGACCACAGGCGACCTGAACGGAATCGGCATGGTTTACGACGGAGACTGGGTACTACTGGTGGCAGGGAGCGATGCCGAAGGAAGAGCAAGGGTGTGGTCGCTGGCATACGGCGACGGAGGCGATGTACCAGCCGGCCAGTGGTCAGGGCCGGAAGCAGTGGCGGCGGCGGAGGCGGGGGCGGGTTAACAGTTCCGGTATCCCTGCCTGGACCGGAAAGAGACGTTAGAAGGCTATTTTTTGGAAGAATTCAGCGGTAACCAGCCATATCAGCGGATCTACCGGTCGCACCTGATCCCGGGGACGAGTTGCAAGGACGGGCTGTGGAAAGAACCAGCACCAAGCGACTTAAGCGCGCCGTGCGGGGTGGCGACCGGTCACGCTCCCCGGAACGAATACCACTGGCTAACGACACCGAGCGGGGTGTGGCGAGCGGCAGCCGCTCTGCAGAGTCGAGAATTGACGGCAGATGTGCTCCGGGTAAGCATAAAGAGCGAGGAGCGCAGCGGGAAAGCGGTGGTGGAAGTGGACGATGACGGGGCGCAGTATACGCCGTTAGCGGACCCGTTGCGAACCGGCGGCCAGCTCGATATCTGCCCGGGTTACACGGGTACTGACGGACCGGAAAGCAGCGCCGGGCTGCATTATATACTGGAGGGATACGAGCACCGGCAGGGGGAGGGCAGGAGGGTACTGGTGCTGTACGGCGGGGATGGGTGGGACAGCCTGAGAGGATGGACCGCCCGGGAGCAGTACCGCTGGAACGGGAAGGAACCGGAACGCAATGTGCTGAACATATTAAGGTACATCCTTGCCAGAGCCGGTTTGCGGCTGGTGGTGAAATCGGCGTCGGAAACAATAACAGGCTACTTTCCTGATTTTACGGTGCATCCGGGAGACAGCGGCGACAAGGTAATCGACCGGCTGCTCAGTTTTGTCCCGGATGCGCTATTCATCGAGGGCGGTGATGTTTACCTGGTAAATCCGCGGGCGACGGACGTGCCGGAATACGAATACGGCGGCAAGCACGCGGTCGAATCGGCGAGGTACATCCACCAAGCGACGGTGCTGAACTGGGCGCGGGTCGAGGGACGCGAGACAACGAGCGGGGAAGCGGTGACGGCCGACTTTTTCAACTGGGAGAGCATAGAGAGGGAGGGGGAAGCCCGGATCACGGTGCGCGACATCAATCTGGGTACCGACCAGCTAGCGATGCGGGGGGCGGCGGTGCTACGCAAAGCGGACATCAAATCAAGATCAGGAGAAATCACAGTTCCGGTGAATTGCGGTCAACAGTTATATGACGTCATCAGTATCAAAGACGGCAGCGACGGGAACAGGACGGCGCGGGTGACCGGCCTGGAATTGACATACGAGGCGGAACAAAGCCGGTACCGGCACCGGATCTTGCTCTCGGGCGTTTAACGAAAAAAGGCAGGGCGGGAAGGAGATATGAGTATAAGGATGGGGACACTCAAGGAGTTTAATGCGGGAAGTTACACGGCGACGGTACAGATGACAGCGAGTTACAAAGTGTACCTGGAGGGCGTAAATGTAGCCCGGAACATAGCGGCGGCGGAGATGTTAAGCGGGCGGAGGGTGGCGGTTGCTTTTTTCGACGACCATAATGTAAAAGAAGCGGTGGTGGTGGCGGTTTTCGCCGGATGACGAGGCGAGGCGGTGGTGACCCGGTCTTATTCTTTTTTGACGGTCTCTTTGGCGATGCTTTTCAGGATGGTGAGGATGCCGATAACCGCCCGCTGTACTTCGACCGGTTCCTGGGCGAGCATACGGGCGACGAAGGGATCGAGACGGCCGTTGGCGAAGGTGGGGAGGCGTTCTTCACTGGCGACAAGTTTGGACTGAGGCGAGAGGTAGCCGGCCAGAGTAAATATTTCGTCTTCTTCAAAAGCCAGCGGTTTGGCGATGCGCTGGAGGACGTGGGCGGAGGGAAAGCGTTCGCCTCTTTCGATACGGCCAAGATGAGAAGCGGACACCCGGGCTTTAGAGGCCAATTCCTGGAGCGTAAGCGACAGCGAGATGCGCTGCTGTTTGATGATTTGCCCCAAGTGAGTTTGCGGTTCTCTTTCCATCGAGGCCATTATAAATTGGTCATTTGGCAAATGTCAAGAGAAATTGCGCACCAGAAGGTTTCAAGGCGGGGGCAATCGAGGCCAAATGAAGATGAAACAGCACCGGAAACCGGAAAAATGCGCACCGCCTACAGTCACCAGGCTCAGACAATGCCCCAGTCGCGGTAACCTTTCTTAATAATCTCGAGATATTCCGGGGAGGGTTTGTTTTCCGCTTCTTGCCCGGTTTTGATATAGGTGATTGCTTTGACAGCGATACCGTCTTCAGTGAAAACAGTGACATTGATCCGGTTAAAGTCCCGGGGGTAACCCCGCAGGTTGTCCAGGCGGCGCAAGTCTTTCTCGGTAATTTCGTAGATACCGCCGGCGACTTTATTACCCTGGGCACCGCGGATGGTGGCGAAGCCACTCCGGGTCAGGCGGGACCAACCGACGAAGGCGAGACGGTAGTTAGGCAGGACAGCGGTAACCCGGGGGCGGCTTTCGGGAGCACGCGCTTTCATCTGCTGTTTATCCAGGTCATCGGCGTAGGCAAAATACATTATTGGTGCCAATTTATCAGTCATCATACGGGCAACGGGTTGTTTATTTGCGGTGATCAATATGGCATGGTTTTAGTTATCACCAACAGACCCATTATACCGTAGATAAAACAGACTGCAAGCCTGAGACAGCAAAATGACGGGCTGGTATTAACGACGCAACTGATCAGTTGCCAGGTTAGTCAGGAGAGAATGTGAACTTTTTCTATTTGATGGTATAATTTTCGTGATATTTTTACGAATATTCAGTAGGATATAGCTGTGTTTGAAGTTGATCGTATTATTCAAGATGATTGTCTCCACGCCCTCAAAGAACTTCCTAATGATTGTGTAGATTTCATCTTCACGTCTCCGCCTTACGCTGATAATCGTAAGGGTACTTATAAGGGAATCTCGACAGAATGCTATGTCGAATGGTTCCTCCCTATAGCCGATGAGTTGAAACGTGTCTTAAAGCCGGATGGCTCGTTTGTTTTGAATATTAAAGAACGGACCGCTAATGGTGAGCGTCAGACTTATGTGTTGGAACTCATTTTAGCTATGAAACAACTTCAGAGTTGGCTCTGGACAGAAGAATATATGTGGCACAAGAAGAACTGCTATCCAGGGAAATGGCCTAATCGTTTTCGTGATGCGTGGGAACGTTGCCTTCATTTCACGAAACAGAAACGATTCAGAATGTACCAAGATGCAGTAAAAATTCCGATGGGAAAATGGGCTGAAAAGCGTCTTACACGGTTGAGTGATACTGATCGAACCAGAGACGAGTCTCACGTTGGTAGTGGCTTTGGCAAGAAAGTCTCTAACTGGGTAGGCAAGCAGAATGTCTATCCTACAAATGTACTTCATCTTGCTACTGAATGCTCTAACCGAGGTCATAGTGCATCGTTCCCAGTAGCACTGCCTTCTTGGTTCATCAAGCTATTTACTAAAGAAGGGGACTTGGTACTCGACCCATTTATGGGATCTGGAACTACAGCGATAGCATGTGTTCGACAGAAAAGACATTATCTTGGGATTGAAGCCATGGAGCACTACTATAAGCTTGCTGTGGAATCGATAGACAAAGCGAAAGCCAAGTCAAACGGCAAAATACCCGGCCAAACTGAATTTACGCTAACATAATATGCATAGAAACAAGTAATCGAGACTTACAAATGAAAGCTGTTACTGAACAAAGTGTAAAGACTTATGTCCGAGAGAATATAGGATCGTTCCATTCAAGTAGGCTACAAAGTCTTAGAGAACTCAAATTAAGTCAGATCCTCCGGAAGAAGAATCCATATTTATTCAAAGCCAAAAACATTTTACTAGCCCAAGATCTCGTCAAGACATTACTCGATGCTCATTTATCTTCACAAGAAGAGACTTTGTTTGGCAAGTTCCTCGAAAGTCTTGCTGTTTTTATCAACCGTCAGGTATACGGAGGTTGGAAGTCGTCTGCTGACGGAATGGACCTGGAATTCGATAGAGATGGTATCCGTTATATTTTAACAATAAAGTCCGGGCCTAACTGGGGAAACAGCAGACAGATTAGTAAAATGAAACAAGATTTTACCAAAGCTAAACGAACAATTCGAACAGGCAACCCCAAATCGAATGTCGTCGCAGTGAACGGATGCTGCTATGGACGCGACGATCGTCCAGACGAAGGTGACTATTACAAATACTGTGGTCAACGTTTTTGGGAGTTTATCTCAGGTAATAAAAACCTCTATCTAAATATCATAAAACCTTTGGGATACACTGCAAGGCGAAGGAACACCGAATTCCAGAAGGAATACGCTCAGATCATCAACAAATTTACTGCCGAATTCACTACAGACTTCGTAGTTAATGGAATTATCGACTGGGAGACATTGGTCAAATTCAACTCATCTTATACATAATTACATCGGTAATTTCAATCAGGCTAAAAAGCCTTTGACCGACAAGGCAGAAACCGCGCATCCGCAGCTCATTACTTATAAATAATATTCCTTGATGAATTCATTCAATTTATTTCTACAAAGCTAATGATATACTATTTCGTGACTTTTGAGAGGTACAGTCAAGATACTTAAGATTGACTTAACATAGAGTAGACGGGAAGCGGAAGATGTTGTAAGATAATAGACTGAAACAGCTACAGGAAGCAGAAAAATAAATATCCGGTTGGCGGATCGTTCAGATAGTTGACAGCGTACGTGTGCTGTGGTAGTATTCAGTTTTGGCGCTAGTTATTCAGCTCACAGGTTAGTTACAGATCTCACAATTTAATCAAGAGGTCTGTCGCCGTGTTAGATGGATGAGATCAAGCTCATCCATTTCGATTCTGAGAGAGGAGAAGCACTTGCCGACAATTAATCAGCTCGTGCGGAAAGGCCGGGTAAAGCCCGGGAAAAAGAGCAAGACACCTGCTCTGCGTTACGTATACAACGCATTAAAAAACAGGACCAAACGCGGTGAAGGCTCACCTCAAAAGAGGGGGGTCTGCCTCCAGGTCAAGACCACGACACCGAAGAAACCGAATTCGGCGTTGAGAAAGATCGCCAAGGTGCGTCTGAGCAACGGGATCGAGGTGACGGCCTACATTCCGGGGGAGGGCCACGAACTGCAAGAGCACTCAGTGGTACTGGTGCGGGGCGGGCGGGTACCGGACTTGCCGGGTGTGCGTTATCACATCATCCGGGGGACCCTGGATACGACCGGCGTGGCCAACCGGAAGCGAGGCCGCAGCCTGTACGGTGCCAAACGAGCCAAGTCCACAGCAGCAGCTTAAGGAGACGAGATGCCAAGGCGAAGCCGAAAAATCATAAGAGAAATAGTCCCTGACCCACGATATCAGAATATGGTGGTCTCGAAATTTGTCAACCGCATAATGAAGCGGGGCAAGAAGAGCACTGCCGAGAAAATCGTGTATACGGCGTTAAGCGCGATCGAACAGCAGGAGCAGAAGCCGGCTATTTCCGTCCTCGAGCAAGCAGTGCGCAATGCGACGCCGCAACTTGAAGTGAAAGCACGCCGGGTGGGCGGGGCGACTTACCAGGTACCGGTAGAAATTCCGCAAGCGCGCGCGTTAACGCTGGCGATGCGCTGGTTAATAGCGGCAGCTTCGGCGCGGTCAGGAAAATCGATGGCTGAAAAACTGGCAAGCGAACTGAGCGATGCAGCCAAGGGGCAGGGAGCTACGATAAAGAAGCGTGATGATACGCACAAGATGGCAGAAGCGAACCGGGCTTTCGCACATTACAGATGGTAAGGATTAATAAAAGTTAAACATGGTAAGACCCGCAGTAAGGACCGAATCTAGAGAAAAACCGATGGCAGAGCGTTTTCCACTGGTTGATATCAGGAACATAGCGTTCATCGCACATATCGATGCCGGGAAGACGACAGTCACCGAAAAGATACTTTTTTATACCGGGCAGACCTATAAAGTAGGCGCTGTCGACGAAGGGACCGCGGTAATGGACTGGATGGACCAGGAAAGAGAGCGCGGCATCACGATCACGGCGGCGGCGACGACGACACAATGGAAAGAACACCGCATCAATATCATCGACACTCCGGGGCACGTTGATTTTACAGCCGAGGTTGAGCGCAGCCTGAGGGTTCTGGACGGTGGGGTGGTGTTATTTGACGCGGTCGCCGGGGTAGAGGCACAATCAGAGACCGTTTGGCGGCAGGCCAACCGATACCATGTATCGCGGATCTGTTTCATCAATAAAATGGACCGGGTGGGGGCGAATTTCAGCCGTACGGTGAAGATGATCGAAGAACGGTTGAAAGCCAAACCGCTTCCGATCCAGTACCCGCTGGGAAGCGAAACCGGCTTCCACGGGATCGTCGACCTGGTAGAGAACAAAGCCTGGAGCTTTAACGGCGAACCAGGGAGCGCACCGATAGCGATCGAGATTCCCGAGAACGAAGCGGATAAAGTGAGTGAGGCGAGACACCTGCTGATCGAGAAACTGGCGGAATCCGACGACCGGTTATTGAGCATATACCTTGACGGAAATGAGATTGAACCGGACGATATAAGGGCGGCACTGCGGCGAGTAACGATTGCGGCGACAGTTGTCCCGGTATTGTGCGGCAGCGCCCTGCGCAACAAGTGCATTCAACCTTTGCTGGATGCGATCCTGCACTACTTGCCTTCGCCGGGAGATATGCCAGCGATCAAGGCAATTTCAGTGAGCAATAATCAGACCGTAGAAAGGCAACCGGATGACGCCGCTCCGTTTACTGCACTGGCATTCAAGGTAATGACCGATCCGTTCGTGGGACGGCTGGTTTACCTGAGGATTTATTCGGGACGAGTAGAGACCGGAGAACAGGTCTACAATTCATCCTCAACCAAGAGAGAACGTATCGGACGGCTGTTATTGATGCATGCCAACCGACGCGAGGAAATAACCGGAGCCGATACAGGGTCGATCGTGGCCGCCCTGGGGCTGAAGAACACGTTTACCGGCGATACGTTATGCGATCCGGGAGAGCCGTTGTTACTGGAATCGATCCGATTCCCGGAACCGGTGATTTCAGTGGCGATCGAACCGAAAACGAAAGCGGACCAGGACCGGATGGGCGAGGCATTACAGAAACTGGCAGAAGAAGACCCGACTTTCAAGGTTGCCTATAACCAGGAAACCGGGCAGACATTGATATCCGGAATGGGCGAGTTGCACCTTGATGTGCTGGTGCGCCGTTTGCTGAGTGAATTTAACGTCAGTGCCAAAGTCGGCCGGCCGCGGGTGGCATACAAGGAGACCATCACCAAGGCCGTAAAAACCGAAGGCCGTTTTGTACGGCAATCAGGCGGGCACGGCCAGTACGGGCATGTTGAGATAGAATTCGAACCGGGTGAGTCCGGGTGCGGTTTGCAATTCGAGGAAAAACTGCGGGGCGCGCCGATCCCGAGAAATTATATTCCAGCGGTGGAAGCGGGCTTGAAAGAGGCGATGGAGAGCGGAGCACTGGGGGGCTACCCGGTGATCGATGTCAAGGCAACGCTGGTCGACGGCAGTTATCATGAAGTCGACTCTTCGGAACTGGCTTACAAAATAGCAGCTTCGCTGGCTTTCAAGGAAGGCATGTCCAAAGGGAAGCCGATATTGCTGGAGCCGATCATGAAGCTGGAAGTGGTGACCCCGGAAGAGTTCATGGGCGATATACTAAGCGATATTCATTCCCGCCGGGGCCAGGTGGGGTCGATCGAGACTTATACGGGCACGACGACGATCCACGCATTAATACCGCTGGCAGAGTCTTTCGGGTATGCGACCAGTTTACGGTCCAACACTCAGGGGAGAGCAACACATTCGCTGGAGTTTGCCAGGTACCAGCAGGTAACAGCAGAGCTGGCAGCTAAAATCACGGAAAAGACAGGATAGTCAAGATGGCGAAACAGAAGATACGGATCAAGTTGAAAGGCTTCGACTATAAACTGGTAGACCAGGCAGCGGAGCAGATCGTGGAGACGGTAGAGCGTACCGGTGCCGTGGTGTCGGGACCAATCCCACTGCCGACCAGGATCAAACGTTTTAGCGTCATCCGGTCACCTTTTATCGACAAGCGTTCCCAGGAGCAATTCGAGATCAGGACCCACACACGCTTGATCGATATAGTGGAAACCAGTTCGAAAACCATTGATTCTTTAACCAGCCTGAATCTTCCGTCTGGTGTTGAAATAGATATCAAGTTGTGAGAGAGATGTTACAAGGAATAATCGGCCGCAAGCTGGGGATGACCCAGATGTACAGAGAAAACGGGAGAATCGAAGCTGTCACTGCTGTCGAAGCCGGTCCGTGTGCGATCACACAGATCAAAACACCGGATAAAGAGGGATATACAGCAGTACAGTTAGGTTTTGAAGAAAGCAAGCGTGTGAATTCGGCTGAAAAAGGCCATTTAAAAGGTCTGGCGCCATACCGGCATCTACGGGAATTCCGAGTAGAATCGGTATCTGAAACCAAGGTGGGCGACTTGATCGACGTCAATGTGTTCAAGCCAGGCGACAAGGTTGACGTGGTTGGCATTTCCAAAGGAAAAGGTTTCGCCGGCGTAGTGAAAAGACATCATTTTAAAGGCGGACCGAAAACACACGGACAAACCGACCGGCAACGTCATCCAGGAGCCATCGGGTCCACCACGACGCCAGGTCATGTGAAAAAAGGGTTACGCATGGCGGGACACATGGGAAGCCAGCGGGTAACCGTACGCAGGCTGGAAATAATGAAGATCGATCCGGCCCGCAATATTCTACTGATCCGAGGGGCAGTGCCAGGCTCCGATGACGAGCTTGTATTAATAAAGAAGTCGAAGTAAAGGAACAGACAAGTGCAAGTCCCAGTACGCAGCACTACAGGTAAAACAGTTAAACAGATAGAGATCAGCGACTACGTATTCGGTCTGAAACCGAACGTAGCGGTAGCGCATCAGGCATTATTGCGACAGCGGGCGAACGAACGGCAGGGCAATGCCAGCGCCAAGACACGCGGCGAGGTAGCGGGAAGCACCAAGAAGCCGTATGCCCAGAAACACACGGGCAGGGCGCGGGCGGGGAGCATCAAATCGCCACTGAAGAGAGGCGGTGGTATCATATTCCCACCGAAACCGAGAAGCTATCAGCAGGCGATGCCGAAGAAGATGAGGCGACTGGCGATCCGCTCGGTACTTTCAAGCAAAGTTGCGGAGCAAGAATTTATCGTGCTGGACCAATTCAGCATGGAAGCTCCAAAGACAAAAGAGATGTACGGAGTATTGAGCGCGCTGGGGATCGATTCCACGGCATTGATTGCGACAGCGCACCCGGACCAAAACGTAATCAAGTCAGCCCGCAACATACCCGGGGTGACCACCATACCGGCGAATTTATTGAACGTAGCCGATTTATTGTCCCACAAAGTACTGCTGATGACCGAAGAGGCCGTCCGGAAAACCGAAGAGTTGTGGGGCGACAGCACTTCCGAAGGAGAATAAGGTGAACCTGTACGAAGTACTAAAACGCCCATTAATAACAGAAAAATACACGGCACTTCAAGCTGAAGGCAAATATGCCTTCGAGGTATCAATGAGCGCTACGAAACCGCAGGTAAAAAATGCGGTGGAGAAGGCGTTCAAGGTGAGTGTGACCGGCTTAAACATGATGAACGTAGCCGGAAGAACACGGAGGGTGGGGAGAAGAGTAATACCGGCGAAACCGTGGAAAAAAGCGGTAGTTACGTTAAAGCCGGGGGATAAAATAGAGCTGTTTGAAACAGCTTCTTAGGTGGAGTAAATACAGTGGCAGTTAAGCAATACCGTCCGACATCACCCGGCCGCCGGGGCATGACGGGCGCCAGTTTCGAAGAGGTCACCAAGGACAAGCCAGAAAAATCGCTACTGGCAGCTCTACGAAAACGCGGCGGACGCAATAACCAGGGTAAAGTGACCGTGCATCACCGGGGCGGCGGGGCGAAGCGGAATTTGCGGATACTGGATTTCAAGAGAGACAAGGTAGGGATTCCGGGCCGGGTGGCCGCGATCGAGTACGATCCGAACCGGACGGCGCGGATTGCCCTGATATATTATGCCGATGGGGAGAAGCGATATATTTTAGCCCCGATCGGGCTTAATGTCGGCGATACGATCATGACCGGACCGGATGCCGAAATGCGGCCCGGCAACAACATGGCCATAAAGCTGATGCCCAGCGGGGCCATGATCCACAGTATCGAAATCCAGAAGGGGAAAGGGGCGCAACTGGTCCGAAGCGCCGGAACCGCGGCACAACTGATGGCGAAAGAGGGCGATAGAGCGTTGATACGGCTGCCTTCAGGGGAAATGAGATACGTGATGGGCGAATGTACGGCCACCATCGGGCAGGTGGGGAACGTCGACCACCAGGCGATAAAACTGGGCAAGGCGGGGCGGAAGCGGTGGCTGGGAATACGGCCAACAGTGAGAGGCACGGCGAAGACGCCGCGCGATCATCCGCACGGTGGCGGGGAAGGGCGGAGCCCGATAGGCTTACCCGGACCCAAGTCTCCGTGGGGCAAGCCGACGCTGGGTCACAAGACGCGGAAGAAGAGCAAACCGTCGAGCAAGATGATAATGAAGCGACGGGGCAAATAACAGGGAAGTAATTTGAGGTAAATAAGGGATGTCAAGGTCAACAAAAAAGGGTCCGGCGACTCAGCCGCAGTTGATGAAGAAGGTTGAGGCGATAAACCGGTCCGGCCAGAAGACGGTCATAAAGACATGGGCACGGTGGTCAACGGTAGTGCCGGAGATGATCGGCCTGACCATCGGGGTACATGACGGACGGCGGCATGTGCCGGTATTTATTACGGAAAACATGGTCGGGCACAGGCTGGGAGAATTCGCGCCCACCCGGACTTTCCGGGGACATACCGCGAAGGCCGAGAAAGAAGCGAAGGCGGCCGCGAGTACTGCGACACCGGTTGCAAGCGCTTAGAATTGATCAGGACTTGATAAATGGACATACAAGCTGTTGCTAAAAATGTAAGGGTATCGCCGAACAAGGTGAGGCTTCTTGCCGACATGGTAAGGGGCAAAAGAGTGGAGGAGGCGATAAAGCTATTGACATTTACGCCGACTCCGAATGCTTTGGCGGTGATAAAAGCAATTAAATCCGCGGCGGCGAATGCCGAGAAAGGATACCAGATGTCGACGGAATCGCTGACGATCAACCGGATCACAGTGGATTCGGGCATGACAATGAAGCGTTACCGCTCAGCAGCCCGCGGCCGGGTAAGTCCGATTTTGAAGCGAACCAGCCATATTACGGTTGTCGTCACTGAACAGGAGAAACATGGGGCATAAAGTTAATCCGACAGGTTTTAGAATAGGCGTGATCAAGACATGGCAGGCTAAATGGCATGCCAACCGACACTATGCCGACTACCTGGCGGAAGACAACAAGATTCGCCAGGTAATCGAGCAGAAATATCCGGATGCGGCGATATCCAGTGTAGAGATCGAACGGCAATCGCACCAGGTAACGGCGACGATAAACACGGCGCGGCCGGGGATAGTGATCGGACGCGGGGGTCAGCGAGTCGACGAAATCCGACGCTTTTTAGAGAAGACAATCGGTAAAAAGATACAGTTGAACATCAAGGAAGTACAGCAGCCGGAGCTTGATGCCCGGCTGGTAGCCCGGTCAATTGCCGACCAACTGGAGAGGCGGATCGCGTACCGGCGGGCGATGAAGCAGGCCATGGCGCGGACGATCCAAGCCGGAGGCAAGGGGATCAAGGTAGCGGTAGCCGGGAGGTTGGGCGGGGCGGAAATCGCCCGGCGATTGAACATGCATGAGGGGCGCGTACCGCTGCACACCTTACGGGCTGACATCGATTATGGTTTCGTGGAAGCGCGGACGGTAATGGGATGCATCGGGATAAAAACATGGATTTACAAAGGTGAAATCCTGCCCGAACTGAAGACCGAAGAAGAGACTTCAGCCGCTCCGGAGCCGGTCGTGGTGACGGAACCGGTAAACACGGCCAGGACTTCGGCGACGAAAGAAGAGGAGAAACCGGCCGAGGTTGATATTACAGTTGAAATACCCGCCGCGAGCGAAGGAACAGCTGCGGATGTAATTGTTCCGGTAGCAGAAGAGAAGCAAAAGGTAGTCAGGGTCAGGCGGAAGCCGGCTGTGCGAAAAACGGCGAAAGCCGCAGACGAGACAGGAAGCGAATCAGAGGCGCTGACCGAACCAGGAGAAGATAATGCTGCAGCCTAAGCGAGTAAAATTTCGCAAGGTACAGAGGGGACGGATGAAAGGTGCCGCTCACTCGGGGAACACGGTGGCGTTCGGAGATTTTGGACTGCAGGCGATGGAACCGGCGTGGATTACCGCCCGGCAGATCGAAGCAGCGCGGCGCGCCATCACGCACCATACAAAAAGGGGCGGCAGCATCTGGGTGAGAGTATTTCCGGATAAATCAGTAACCAAGAAGGCAGCGGAAACGCGAATGGGCTCCGGGAAGGGGGCGCCCGACCACTGGGTAGCGGTAGTAAAACCGGGGCGTGTGCTTTTTGAAATGTCAGGGGTCGATGAGGCGACAGCGAAAGAAGCGATGCGGCTGGCAGCGAACAAGTTACCGATCGATGCGCGATTTATTATAAAAACGATTGCCGCTGAAACTGAGAGAGAAGCAGGAGCGAGTGCCACTTGAAAATAGCAGACATCAGGGCCTTGAGCAACGAAGATATCGATAAACAGCTTGAGTCAGCACATAAGGAGTTGCTGGATTTGCGGTTCCAACTGGTGACGAAACAACTGGTTAATCACCGGCGCATTCTGGCAACGCGCAAGAAAATTGCCCAGTTGAATACGATCAAGCGTGAAAGAGAGTTGAGTGAAAACTAAGATACTTTCTGGAACGAAGCAGGCAGGTAACAATGGAAGTAATTAAAAAGACCCGGACCGGCCAGGTTTTGAGCAACAAAATGAATAAGACAGTCATAGTCGGTGTGGAGACTGTGAAGAAGCACCGGCTTTATAATAAGAGTGTAAAAAAAATAGTCAGATATAAAGCGCATGATGCCAACAGCGAATGTAATCCCGGGGATACTGTACGGATCGTAGAAACCCGGCCGATATCGAAAGACAAGCACTGGCGGGTATCAGAAATAGTGAATAAAGTGGAACAGATAACGATAGCGCCGAAGGAAGTAACCTAAGCAAAACAGGGGTAAATTGGTAATACAGGTGGAGCCAGATGATTCAACCTTACAGTCGATTAAAAATAGCAGATAACACCGGAGCCCGGCAGATCATGTGTATCGGACTGCTCGGCGGCAGCGGTCGCAAATATGCGCGGATCGGGGACATCGTGGTTGCTTCGGTCAAGCGAGCGATTCCGGGAGGCACGGTAAAAAAGGGCGAAGTGGTGCGCGCGGTAATCGTGAGAAGTACGCATCCTTACCGGCGGCTTGACGGTTCTTACATAAAGTTTGATGAGAACGCCGCGGTAATTATCAGCGAAAAGAATAATCCCAAAGGGACCCGTATCTTCGGTCCGGTAGCCCGAGAATTAAGGGAGAAAGAGTTTACAAAAATCATATCGCTGGCGCCAGAGGTTCTGTAAATGAAAATCAGAAAGAATGATAACGTCCTGGTGATAGCCGGGAAAGACCGGGGCAAGACAGGCAAGGTAAGGGTCGCCTATCCCGACGGCGAGAAGTTGCTGGTCGAAGGCGTCAACATGATCAAGAAGCACAAGAAGGCGGTCCAGGGCGTGAGACAGGCCGGGATTATCGAACGCGAGGCCACGATCAAAGCATCCAACGTGATGCTGCTGTGCAACAAGTGCAACAAACCGGCGAGGGTCGGCGTGATCATACTGCAGGACGGAAACAAGGCACGGGTATGCCGGGTTTGTCATGAGGTGATTGACTAGATGTCGGAGCTTAAACAGAAGTACCTGAAAGAAGTAGTACCTGCCCTGAGAGAGCGTTTCGGGTACAAGAACGTGATGCAGGTACCCCGGGTCACCAAAGTGGTGATGAACATAGGTCTTGGCGAAGCGATATCCAATGCCAAAGCACTGGAGGCTGCGGAGAGGGACCTGGCGACAATTGCCGGGCAACACCCGATCATTACTAGATCAAAGCGATCGATATCAGCTTTCCGTTTGCGGACCGGCATGCCGATCGGGATGAAAGTGACATTACGGGGCAAGCGGATGTATGAATTCCTGGACAGACTGGTAAATGCGGTAGTGTTCCGGATAAGGGAATTTCAAGGCGTACCGCGGAACGCGTTTGACGGGCGGGGCAGTTATACGCTGGCCTTCCGGGAACAGACCGTATTTCCAGAAATAGATTACGAAAAGGTCGACAAACTGCGTGGTCTGGAAATATCGATAGTAACGAATGCAAAAAATGATGAGGAGGGGAGGAGTCTCCTGGAACTGCTGGGAATGCCGTTTTCTCGAGAATAAATGAACTATGGCTAAGAAATCTGCGATCGCCAAATGGGAACGCCCTCCGAAATACAAGGTGCAAAGACATAATCGCTGCCGGAAATGCGGCCGGCCCAGGGCCTATATCCGGCAATTCGGACTATGCAGAATTTGTTTCCGCGAGCTTGCGCTGGCCGGACAAACGCCCGGCGTAAGAAAGTCGAGCTGGTAAAAAGAATTCTAGGGGAAGAAGATTGACTATCTCTGATCCAATTGCTGATATGTTAACCCGTATCCGGAATGCCAACATGGTGCGGCATGATTCGGTTGTTATCCCGGCGTCAAAAATGAAGCTGGCGATTGCCAATATTCTGAAGGAAGAAGGATTTATCACCGACTTCGAATTGATCAAAGGGAAACCGCATAAGAGTATCAAGATTATATTGAAGTACATGGAGAAGAACCGCCCGGCGGTCAGTACACTGGAGCGGGTGAGTAAACCGGGGCTCCGGGTTTACGTAGACCGGGGTGAGATCCCACGGCTTGCGGGGGGGCTGGGGCTTGCGATCGTTTCGACCTCGAAGGGGGTCATGAGCGGACACCAGGCGCGGCGCCGGGGGATCGGCGGCGAGTTGTTATGCTACGTGATGTAAGGTTGGAGTACAGAACATGTCAAGAGTAGGAAAGTCGCCGATCAATATACCGTCAGGGGTTACGGTAATTATTGATAAAAACGAAGTAACAGTGAAAGGGCCGAAGGGCGAACTGAAGCGCACGCTTCATCCGGACATAACGGTTGTCCTGGAAGGGGCGAAGCTCAGTGTAACAAGACCCGATGACGAGCGCGGGCATCGAGCGCTGCACGGCCTCACGCGGACTCTGCTGGCCAACATGGTCGAGGGAGTAACCAAGGGGTTCGAAAAAGGACTGGAAATCACGGGTGTCGGCTACCGGGCTGAGAAAGCAGGCAATAACCTGATCATCAGGGTCGGGTATACCAAGCCGGTCGAAGTGGTGCCATTAAGCGGGTTGTCTTTCACACTGGATAGCCCGACCCGGTTTAAAGTGGTCGGCAGTGACAAAGAGATGGTAGGGGAAATGGCCGCCCGGATCCGGGGCATACGGCCACCGGATGTGTACCGGGGGAAAGGCATTAAATACACCGGTGAAGTCGTCCGGCACAAGGCAGGCAAGGCAGCCAAAGCGATAGGGAGCAAGGGTTAAATGAGCAAGATTACACCGCGAGAGGCGCGTATCCGCAGGCACCGGCGCGTCCGGTTGACATTAGCAGGGACTTCCGAACAACCACGGTTATGCGTATTTCGAAGTTTGAATAATATATATGCCCAGGTAATCGATGATTCGACCGGGAAGACGCTGGCGTCCGCTTCAACCATCGGCGGAGAACTGAAGGAAAAGGCAGAGGCGAAACCGAAAACCGAACAGGCGAAGATGGTGGGGTTGCAGGTTGCCAAAGAGGCGTTGAGCAAGGGAATCAGCCAGGTAGTATTCGACCGCGGCGGGTACAGGTATCACGGACGCGTCAAGGCGTTAGCGGAAGCCGCCCGGCAAGCGGGCTTAAAATTCTAATACCAAGCAGAGTACACTAAGGGGGCAAGTTGACTAGCAGTATTAAGATTGAACCGAGCGAACTAGCATTAAACGACAAGTTGATCGCGATCAACCGGGTGGCCAAAGTGTTGAAAGGCGGCAAGCACTTGCGTTTCAGTGCACTGGTAGTCACCGGAGACAGCCAGGGCCACGTGGGCATCGGCCTGGGGAAAGCTAACGAAGTGCCGGTGGCGATCAGCAAAGCCAGCGCTACGGCTAAAAAGAACCTGGTTACAGTTCCTTTAGCCGGTACGACGATTCCTTATGAAATAAGGATCAAATACGGCGCGGCTGATGTATTGCTGAAGCCGGCAGCGCCGGGAACGGGGATAATTGCCGGCGGTAGCGTGCGGGCGGTCCTGGAGGCGGCGGGGGTGAAAGACGTACTTTCAAAATCGCTCGGCAGCGAAAACAAGATAAATGTGGCAAAAGCGACGATACTGGCCTTGACTTCGCTGAAGAATCCGCCAGAGGAGCTAGCGAAGCGAAGAGGCGCCCAGCCATCTGAGGGAGCAGTTGCAAGTGGCTAAATTAGCAATAACTTTGATTAAAAGCGGGATCGGATACGGCGAGGATCAAAAGAGGACACTGAAGGCTCTGGGTTTGCACAAACTACAGCAGACGGTAGTCCAAGAAGATTCAGCAGCGATTCGCGGAATGATAAACAAAGTCAGACATCTGGTTACCGTGGAGGCACAAGGTGAAACAAAATGAGCTATCCCCGGTACCAGGCTCGAAAAAAGATCGCAAGAGAGTAGGGCGTGGTAACGGAAGCGGACATGGTACTTATTCAGGACGCGGCTTAAAAGGACAGAAGTCCAGAGCCGGGGGCAAGATGCGTCCCGGTTTTGAAGGCGGCCAGCTTCCGTTAATCAAGCGGCTACCAAAGAAGCGCGGATTTTATAATCGTTTCCGGATTGATTACGAAGTGGTCAATATAACCGAATTGAACGGATTCGCGTCCGGTAGTGAAATCAATGGAGAAGGACTACGGGCTGCGGGGTTAATCCGTTCGACTACCAGGCCGGTAAAAATCCTGGGGAACGGTGAGATAGACCGGGCACTGACGGTAATCGCGAACAAGTTTTCAGCTACTGCGAAAGCCAAGATCGAAGCTGCCGGAGGGAAGGCAGAGGAGGTTGCAGATGTCGCAACCGAGGTCAACTAGACCCCGGCTACTACAGGCGATGATCGATGCCTTCCGTCTGCCTGATCTGAGACGGAAAATACTGATTACCTTCGGCATCATCATTGCATTCCGCTTCATCGCCCATATTCCATTACCGGGTGTTGATCTGCCCCAGTTGCGCGAACTGTTTTCGCAGCATGCCTTGTTAGGCATGCTGGACATGTTCAGCGGCGGGGCGATGCGCAACTTCAGCGTGGTGGCGATGGGGGTATACCCTTATATTACGGCATCAATTATCATGACGTTAATGGCCCCGGTAATCCCGCGTTTGCAGGCTTTAAGCCAGGAGGGGGAAGCGGGACGCAATAAAATGAACCGGATCACCCACTGGCTGACAATTCCGATGGCGGCTTTATCAGGATACGGACAGTTAACCATATTAAGGAATTACGGGGTGTTGGGGGATGCGAGCGCCCTGAGTACGGTAGCGATGATAACGGCTTTGACCGCCGGAACGATATTCCTGGTATGGATGGGGGAGTTGATCACCGAACACGGGATCGGCAACGGAGTTTCAATAATCATATTTGCCGGTATCGTGGCCGGGTATCCCCAAACCGTCGGTACCGGTCTATTAGCGAGAGACCAATTCGGCGGATTAATCGCGTATGCCTTGATCAGCCTGGCAACGATAGTGACGATAGTGATATTCACGGAGGCACACCGGCGGATTCCGGTACAGTACGCCAAGACGACGTTCCGGGGCGGCCGGATGTACCGACAGTCCGGGGCGACCCACATTCCGCTGCGGGTCAATGCCGCCGGCATGATACCTTTGATATTCGCAGTATCGCTGGTGATGTTTCCCAGCGTGGTGGCATCTTACTTCATGAATCCGACGGGCACCGATCCGAATTTCTGGAACGCCGTATATAACCTGTTTGATCCGGCAACAAAACTGCCGCTAGGCATATTTTACTGGGTATTATATTTCTTGCTGGTGGTCGGATTCGCCTTTTTCTATACAATGATTATATTTCAACAACAGGACCTGTCCGGCACGTTACAAAGGCAGGGTGGTTTTATACCCGGGATCAGACCGGGCAAGAACACCTCCGAGTATCTGAATCACGTAATTAACCGGATTACCTGGGCCGGGGCCTTGTTCTTAGCTCTCGTGGCAATCATGCCGTTTCTGGCAAGAGAGATAACCAATGTGCAGGCCATCCAGTTATCGAGCATGGGCTTGTTGATAGTAGTCGGGGTAACGCTCGATACCATGAAACAGATGGAAGCGCAACTGGTTATGCGCAGGTATGAAGGTTTTATCAAGCGGTAAAGCGAGGTCTCGAAGAAGATTAGCGCGATTAATATTGTATTTCTAGGAGCGCCGGGAGCCGGCAAAGGGACCCAGGCGGCGAGGGTAGCCGGAAGAATGAAGCTAGCCCATATTGCCACGGGAGACCTTTTCCGAACGGCAATCGAGAAGAATACGGCACAGGCTCAACTGGCCAAGCCGTATATCCAATCAGGCAAGCTGGTTCCGGACGAGATTACAATTAAAATGGTACTGGAGCGAATTGCCGGTGACGATTGCAAGGCCGGGGTGATATTTGACGGATTTCCCCGGAACCTGAAACAGGCGGAAGCACTCGACGGGGCATTGTCAGGCCAGAATAAAGCGATCGATTGGGTGGTCTATATCAAAGTCAGTGAAAAAGCGCTGTTGGACCGGTTGCTGGGGCGGTGGATTTGCCGTAAATGCCAGGCACCTTATCATACTTTATACTCGCCGCCGAAAAGCGCCGGCAAGTGCGATAAGTGCGGTGGGGAGCTGTACCAGCGCGCGGACGATACCGAAGAGACGGTAAAAAAACGGCTCGTGGTTTTTCATGCCGAAACTGCGCCGTTGATCGCATATTACGCAAAAGCCAATAAATTACTGGAGATCGAAGGAGAAGGCCCGGAGGAGACGGTAGAGAGAAGAATAGTCGATATGCTCGAGAAGCCTCCGATTAAATCGAATAAAAATTGAGAAATGAGCATTATTATCAAATCCGATAACGAAGTGGATTTGATGGCGAAAGCCGGGCGAATTGTAGCCGAGGTCCTGCAATTATTGAAGGCGGAAGTACGGCCGGGGATCAGCACCAGGGAACTGGATATAATAGCTGGCCAAGAGGCTAACCGGCGAGGGGGTATTCCGTCGTTCAAAGGATACCGGGGGTATCCGGCGAATATATGCGTATCGATTAACGAACAGATAGTACACGGGATACCGGACAAGCGGGTACTGATGAGCGGCGACGTGGTATCGGTCGATTTCGGGGTAATATATGAGGGGTTTCAGGGCGATGCGGCGATTACGGTAGGCGTCGGCAAGCTTGCGACCGAAGCGAGCGAATTGATAAAGGTAACAGAAGGTTCGCTGACCGCCGGTATCAAGGCGGCGAAGTCAGGGGCCAGATTGGGTGATATATCATATGCAATACAAGAATACGTGGAATCGAGAGGACTGACGGTGATCCGGGAGTATACCGGCCACGGCATAGGCAGGGATATGCACGAAGATCCGCAGATTCCCAATTTCGGGATACCGGGGCAAGGAACGGTATTAAGGAAGGGAATGACTTTTGCCCTGGAACCGATGGTATGTACCGGAGACTGGCATACCAGGGTCGGGGCTGATAACTGGACGGTATCAACCGCCGACGGGGGACTGGCAGCCCATTTTGAACATACTATCGCAGTCACCGACGGTACGGCAAGGATACTGACTGCGTTATAATTAACGAAGATTATGGCGAAGAAAGAGACTATAGAAGTCGAAGGCGTAGTGTACGAGTCACTGTCGAATGCCATGTTTCGCGTGGAACTGGCAAACGGGCACAAGGTGTTAGCGCATATATCAGGAAAAATCAGGTTGCACTATATAAAAATACTGCCGGGCGACAGGGTACTTGTGGTACTATCGCCGTACGATCTGACCCGGGGTAGAATAACATACCGGTTTAAATAGACTCAGGATAATCAGGTAGAATGAAATGAAAGTAAAAGCTTCCGTTAAACCAAGATGTGAAAAATGTAAAATAATCCGGCGGCGGGGGGTCGTCCGGGTGATTTGCACTAATCCCAAGCACAAGCAGAGACAGGGCTAAGGCAGGAGGTGATCCATGGCGCGTATTGCAGGGGTAGACTTACCGAAGAATAAACATATCGGCGTGGCCTTGAGATACATATACGGTATCGGGCCGACAACGAGTTTAAGAATACTGGAACAGGCAGGGATCGATCCGGAGGTAAACAGCGATGTATTGAAAGAAGCTGAAATAAACCGGATTCGTGAAATTATCGATAAGGGATACCGTGTAGAAGGAGAACTCCGGCGAGAGATCAACCAGGATATCAAAAGGTTGATCGAGATCGGTTCTTACCGGGGGTTGCGCCACCGCCGCAATTTGCCTTCCCGAGGGCAACGGACGCGGACCAACGCCCGGACCCAACGGGGGGCGAAGAAAACCGTCGCCGGACGGGGACGGAAGCGCGGCGCATCCAAGAAATAATTGATGGTTAATCATTAACGGGTAAACCAGGAGATAAGATGGCAAATAAAGAAAAGAGAAAACCACGGGGCAAAAGACAGGAAAAGAAGGGGATTACGACAGGTAGAGCGTATGTGCAGTCTACTTTTAATAATACGACCATTACTCTGACAGACCCCCGGGGCAATGTCCTTTCATGGGGTAGTTCCGGCACGGCTGGTTTCAAGGGGTCACGTAAAGGTACGCCTTATGCGGCACAACTCGCAGCTCGTGAAGCGGCGAGAAAAGCGATGGAGTTTGGTTTAAGACAGGTTGAAATATTTGTAAAGGGTCCGGGCAGCGGACGTGAAGCGGCGATTCGCTCTCTCCAGAATTCCGGATTATACATCACGAGTATTACCGACGTTACGCCAATCCCGCATAATGGTTGCCGTCCGCCGAAAAGAAGGAGAGTATAAGGGAGCGATATGGCCAGATATACAGGTCCGGTATGCCGTCAATGCCGCAGGAGCGGCGACAAGCTCTTTTTAAAGGGTATGAAGTGTTATTCCAAGTGTATTCTGGACCGGCGGCCCCGACCGCCGGGGCAACAGAGTCACCGTCGGACGAAACTGTCCGATCGCGGCCTGCAACTGCGCGAGAAGCAGAAAGCGCGCTGGTTGTACGGAGTGCTGGAACGTCAATTCCGGCAGATGTTCGAAGAAGCAGAGCGGCAACCCGGTGTTACCGGCGAAACGCTGCAGGTATTACTGGAACGGCGACTGGATAACGTGGTGTACCGCTTAGGATTTGCGGATTCACGAGCGCAGGCGCGTCAACTGGTAAGGCACGGACATATCGCCCTGAATGACAAGAAGAGTGACATCCCCTCGATTATCGTCAAAGCCGGTGATGCCGTAAGCTGGAAAACGAACAAGACGAAGACCGAATATTACAAGCAACTACTGGGAAACATAAAAGGCAAGTCGGTACCGGGATGGCTAGCCCTGGACAGGCAAAAGTTGGAAGCCAGGGTAGTATCACTACCCACTCCGCAAGACACCGAAGGCAAATACGAAGTAAAGGCAATAGTCGAATACTATTCCCGGTAAGGAGGGACCATTTTGTCTGACCTAGTAATCTCTAAGGTCGAGACGGTAGAAACCAGAGATAATTACGGCCGTTATTCCATCGAGCCGGTGGAAAAAGGATTCAGCATTACCATTGGCAATACGATAAGGCGAGTCCTGCTGGGATACCTGCCGGGCGCTGCCGTGACGCACGTAAAAATCGACGGGATATACCATGAGTTCTCTACCATTCCTCACGTGAAAGAAGATACCACAGAGTTCCTGCTGAATGTGAAGGCGCTTCGCCTGAAACCAGTGAGCGGACAATCCGGGAAATTGGTGCTGGATATCGAAGGGGAACAAAAAGTAACGGCCAGGGATATCCGGCCGTCGGCCGATTTTCAAATAGCAAACCCCGATCTTTATCTGGCATCTCTTGATTCCGAGGAGGCCAGGCTCAGCGTGGAGTTCGATGTCGAGATCGGGCGCGGCTATCGCGAAGCCGAATCGAGCGGCAACCTACCGGTAGGAGTGATCCCGGTAGATGCTGTTTTTACACCGATCAGGAAGGTGAATTATACGATTGAACCGATACATGCCGGCCAGGAGACAAGTCATGAAAGGTTGTCGCTGGAAGTATGGACCGATGGGACAATATCGCCGACCGATGCGGTCGCAAGGGCAGCGGATATACTCATTGAACAACTCACTCCGTTATCCTTGATCAGCCAGGTGGTGGTAGTGGCCGGCGAGAATGTAGCGCCGAAACCCACGATTCCAGGGGAACTGGCGAATATACCAGTCGAACAGTTAAATCTATCAGTAAGAACGCTAAACTGTTTACGGCGGGGGAACATCAACACGGTCGGCGAAATATTATCCAAGACCGACAAGGAATTGATGTCACTGCGAAATTTTGGAATTAAATCGAAACTGGAGCTGGAAGAACGCCTCGATACACTGGGGCTATCCATGCCTTCATAGAAACAAAGGAACGGAAATGGGCCGAAGAACAGACCTTCGCAGAAAAGGGCAAACTTCAAGTTATAAAAGGGCGCTTTACCGCAACCTGGTGACCAGCTTGCTGGGTTATGAGAAGATAACGACGACGGAAGCGCGGGCACAGGTGGTGCGGGGCATCGCTGAAGAGATGATTACCCTGGGGAAAAAGGGGACGTTGCACCACCGGCGCCAGGCTTTAGCGTATATCTTTGACAAGGAAGTAACCGACAAGGTATTTTCGGAACTGGCTAAACGGTATGCCGACCGGCCGGGGGGATATACGCGTATTGCGAAGCTGGGGCACCGCACCGGCGACGCCGCACCGATAATCCAGATCGAGTTGGTACAGTAGTGCTGGCTCTGTCATGCCGTCCTGCGGACAACGAGACGCCGGCACCGGTTATCACCAGAGTGGTGCTGGTTGTCGAATACGATGGTACCGATTATCATGGTTTTCAGTGGCAGGAGAACCAGCCGACCATCCAGCAAGAGCTAGAGAAAGCGTTATACAAATTGACCGGGGAGAAGACGCGAGTGGTGGCGGCGAGCCGGACCGATACGGGGGTCCATGCGGAGAATCAAGTCGTGATATTCCGGACGGCAGCGGACATCCCGCTAAAAAATATTGTAAGCGGGTTAAACCACTATTTACCAGCGGCGATAGCCATAAAAACCGCCAACTATGCTCCGGACGGATTTCACGTACAGCGCAGTGCGGTCAAGCGGCAGTATATATACAGGATATTAAACCGGGACACGCGGTCGCCGGTGAAACAACGATACACCTGGCAGATACCCGGGGAACTGGATACCGAAAAAATGCGAGAAGCCTGCCGTTACCTGGTGGGGAAGCATGATTTTGCGTCTTTCACCAGCGCCGATTCGGTGATGAAAAAAAACACGGTACGGCGGGTTTACCAGGCTGATCTGTACAGGGACGGTGAAGAGATAATATTCACAATAGAAGCAGAGTCCTTTCTGACGCACCAGATAAGGAACACCATAGGCATGCTGGTGGAGGTCGGGCGGGGAAGGATGAGCACTGAAGAATTCTATAGTATAATGGAGAGTAAACAAATTGGGCTGGCCGGACCGAGAGCACCTGCCTGCGGTCTGCATCTAGTTAACATTTGTTATCCCCAAGCCATCGAGGAAGAATAGTATGAAAACTTACAGCACCAAAGCAAGCGATATTAAAAGGGAATGGCATCTGATTGATGCCGCGGACCAGGTACTGGGCGGGGTGGCCGTGGAGGCAGCTAATTTACTGATGGGAAAGCAAAAAGCGATATTTTGCCGTAACATGGATGTGGGCGATAATGTAGTCATCATCAACGCGGCAAAAATCCGGGTGACCGGCGATAAATTGAAGCAGAAAATGTATTACCGCCATTCTAATTATCCCGGTGGTCTGAAGGCGATAAGCCTGGGTGAACTGCTACAGAAAAACCCGGCGAAAGCAGTGGAACACGCGGTTCGCGGGATGCTGCCGCACAACAGACTGGAAGACCGGATGATGAACCGACTGAAGGTGTTTAGCGGATCAGAGCATCCTCATGCCGGACAGGTCCAGGCGGTTAAGGGGAAAAATGCCGGAGTTGCGGCGGAGGCTTAGAAACGAATACCAGTCCCGGCATCAGACCGGGGTGATACAAGGAGAATTCATTGGACAAGCATACTTATATCCACGGCACAGGAAGAAGGAAAACCGCGGTAGCGCAGGTCAAGATTGCTCCGGGCGGAGGGGCAGTGATAATTAACGGGAGGCCTTTCGAGGAATTTTTCCCGCGCCAGGTGAACCAACAGACTGTGATGAAGCCTCTCAACTTAACGCAATGCCAGGACAAGTACAATATCACGGTAAAAGTAACCGGAGGCGGAGTCTGCGGACAGGCGGTGGCGGTGGCGCACGGTATTTCACGCGCGTTAGTGGCCACGGATATCAATCTGAAGACAACGTTGAGGCAGAGTAAATTACTGACCCGGGACTCAAGGGCGAAAGAAAGAAAGAAAGTGGGCCTCAAGAAAGCCCGGAAGGCAGCGCAATCACCAAAGCGTTAGTCTTATCATCACGATTTTGCAAAAAACGGGAGTACATAACTCCCGTTTTTTAGTTATCAAAATATGATATGATTTTTTGCGAGATGGATACTACGGATACAAATATTTCTTTCAGCCCCATCGGTACAGTCAGAAACGGAATAAACCAAACGCCGAGGAAGGCGAACTGGCAACTGGAAACGATTTCGGAACTGGTGATCGACAGGAATTGGACGGAGGCGGTTGAGGGACTCGAAGAGTTTTCCCACATCATCGTGATATTTTATTTTGACCGCATCAGCGATCCTGATGTGTTGCTGAAAGTGCACCCGATGCACCGGGAAGACTTGCCAGTTACGGGGATGTTCGCCACGCGAACGCCCAACCGACCTAACAGGATCGGGGAGACCGCGGTCAAGCTGATAGGACGAAGGGACAATATTTTGCTGGTAAGCGGGCTGGACGCGCTTGACGGAACGCCGATACTGGATATCAAACCTTATCTCAGCAGCGGGGATTATATTCCCGGAACGAAAGAGCCGCATTGGGTACAAGAAGCACACGGTTAAACGCGATATTGCTTGATATTTACCGGATATTGTTCGATTTTTACGGTCCACAGGGATGGTGGCCCGGCGAGACACCCTTCGAAGTCATGATCGGGGCGGTATTGACCCAAGCCACGAACTGGTCGAATGCGGAAAAAGCCATCGTGAATCTAAAAGAAAAGCAGGTGTGCAGCCCGAAAGCCCTGCGGGAAATGACGCTGGAAGAACTCGCAACGAATATCCGTCCGGCCGGTTATTACAATGCGAAAGCGAAGAAATTAAAAGCCCTGATGCACTGGCTGGAAAGATATGGTGACGATTTGAACAGAGCGCATGCGGCGGATACGATGGCTTTAAGGAGCGAACTGCTGAGCATCTACGGCATCGGGGAAGAAACGGCGGATTCAATCCTGCTTTATGCGGTGGGAAGGCCGGTATTTGTAATCGATGCCTATACGAGGCGAGCCGTCGACAGAATCGGCATCCAGCCCGCAGGTAAAGGTTATGCGGATTACCAAAGATTGTTCCGGGAAAACCTGCCTGAGGATGTGCGGCTGTTTAATGAGTATCATGCTTTGCTGGTGCGGAACGGGAAAAATGCCTGCCGGAAGATACCGGTATGCCCACGTTGCGTACTGGCGGGCATCTGCCGCACAAGCTGATATCTGCGGATGGTCATGAATGCGCGGGTGACAGCGGCGAAGCCGTTCAGTCTGCGGTAGATATAGAGGTCAACGCACACGCGGCGTTTGACACCCAGACTCGGATTGTCTATCATGAAGTGATTAATTCGATAAGCAATCAGATCTGGAAATATGGTTATTTCCAACAAGCGACCGGATTGGTTGCCCGGCTGGTCACGGGCCATCATTTGAGAACGAGGAGACAGTATATTCACCATGCCGGAAAAGGTGGTTAGTTATACCGAAAAAGAACACATCGCGGTAGTTACGCTGAATAACCCGGGCCACGGGAATTGGGTGGATTCGTTCCTCTCCCAGGAGTTGATGGAGGCGTGCCTGCGCATCAACGAAAATCCGGATATCTACTTCGGCATTATCACCGGAAAGGGTGATAATTTCTGTACCGGGAGTCAACTGGAGAATCTGCTGGCATCCGGTTTGAGTCTGTCCGCGGCACTCGCAAAGATGAACGGGGAAGCCGTCCGTTATGAAGTCGCCGCAGCAGTAGCCATGATCGAAAAGCCGGTGATTGCGGCGATAAACGGGGCTGCCCTCGGCCAGGGACTGGAAATCGCTTTGTCCTGTGATATCCGGTATGCCTCGGAAAAAGCGAGTTTTGGGTTTCCCCAGGTTGCTGCGGGACTGATGCCGATGGATGGCGGTACACAACGTTTGCCACGCTTGATCGGGAAAGGAAAAGCGCTGGAGCTGATACTTAGCGGCGAGACGATTGACGCCCGGGAGGCCTGGAACATCGGGTTGGTCAGTCAGGTGATCTCGGCGGACGAGTTAATGGCTAAAACAACAGCTTTCGCCGCGGGCATGGCGGCCAATGCCCCGGTTGCCATGCGGTATGTCAAGGAAGCGGTCAATAAGGGCTGTGACCTCACGCTTGAACAGGGTATGCGACTGGAAGCCGACCTGTATTTTCTAATTCATACGACCGCAGACCGCACGGAAGGCATCAGGGCATTCCAGGAGAAGCGTAAGCCACAATTTAAAGGTGAATAATACTTGACGGGAAGGCAGTACTTCATAGAAGCATGCTCCCGAATCTAATGAAATAAATGCCTGGTTTTGAAACAGTAATCTACGAACAAAAAGGCGGGATCGCTTATATCACGCTGAATCGTCCCCAGGTACTGAATGCCTACAACATCAAGATGAGGGATGAGTTATATCAGGTACTCAATGCGATCAAAGTCGATCCCGAGGTCAAAGCGGTAATCATCAGGGGTGCCGGAGAAAAAGCATTTTGCGCCGGAGCCGATCTCAGTGAATTTCTGACGGCACCGCCGCCGGTGCGTGCCCGGCAGGCCCGTTTTGAACGTGATATCTGGGGCGTTTTTATGAGCATACCCCAAGTAGTGATCGCCGCCCTGCACGGTTATGTTATCGGTTCCGGGCTGGAGATCGCATTATTCTGCGACTTGAGAATTGCCTCGGATGACGTCCAATTCATTGTCCCGGAAATGGGCCTCGGGATCATTACCGCGGCGGGTGCCAGCCAGACGCTACCCCGGACAATACAGCGCGGGCCGGCGATGGAGATTTTGCTCTCCGGGCGCCGGGTAAAAGCACCGGAAGCGAGGCAACTTAAATTGGTGAACCGGTTGGTACCGAGAAGCGACCTAATGGCTGCGGCGGAGAAACTGGCTTATCAAATCAAAAACCTCGATGCCGGATTAGTGCGTTGCATCAAAGAGGCGGTGGGGCGGGGCATGGATATGAGCCTGGAAGAAGGAATGGAACTCGAATCCCGCCTGGCTGCCCGTATCATCAATTCAAATATCTCGACGACACAGGTCTTTAGGAGAAACTGCGCATGAATAAAGTTGTTTCCAGTATTCAAGAGGCTATTGCCGATGTACAGGATGGAGCGGTAATCGCCATCCCCGGATTTTTTACCTGCGGAGTACCCCGGGATCTGCTCTGGGGCCTGGTGGAGAAGGGAGTCAGGGACTTGACCCTGTGTTGCGGCTGCGGACCGCTGGTGGGGGCGAAGGACATAGCTGAGGTCATGGTGACCGGCGGGCAGATAAAAAAGGTGATTGATTCCTATAGCCTGAACCGTTCCGCCAGCAAAGGGATGCAGGATCCCCTGGAAATAGCGATTCGCAACGGCGAGATCGAACTGGAAGTATACCCGATGGGCACGATGGCTGAGAAATACCGGGCGGCGGGAGCGGGAATACCGGCTTTTTATTGTCCGACAGGAGTGGGATCTATCGTCGAGAAAGAAACTCTCAGCAGCGCTTTAAACCGGCGCCAGCCGCGTGAAACCCGAACGATAGACGGGAATAAATATATCCTGGAATATGCTCTGAAACCGGATTTTGCGTTTGTGCATGCGCATACTGCCGATACAGAAGGCAACCTGCGCTATGCGATGACTGCCCGGAATTTCAACCATGTGATGGCGACAGCGGCAAAGGTTACTATCGTAGAAGCCGAGAACATCGTTTCTCCGGGCGAAATACCGGCCGGCGAGGTTCATACACCGCAGATATATGTGAAAAGAATTGTGAAAGTCGAACGTTCCCAGATCAGTATCGGGATCTAGCGACTACGGGAGGTTAATCAGATAATGGCTATTCGTCCACAACTAGAAGGGCTGACACGGGAAATGATTGCGATGAGAGTGAGCAAGGAGATCCCGGACCGCTCATATGTCAACCTGGGCATCGGGATACCGACTTTGATCAGTGACTGGATCGCAGACCGGGATATTGTTTTGCAATCAGAGATAGGGATGTTGAAGACAGGTCCGCTAGCCGATACTGAAGAAGCCAATCAAGATTTGATAAATGCCAGTTGCCAGGCGATCTGCGAACTACCCGGTTGTTCTTATTTCGATATTGTCGAATCTTTTGCCATGATCCGCGGCGGGCACATCGATATTGCGGTAATGGGGGCCTTGCAGGTTAACGGACGGGGGGATTATGCCGGCTGGCTAAACCCGGCGCGGGGGTTGGCGGTGGGGAATATCGGCGGTTCGATGGACCTGTGCGTGGGGGCGAAAAAGCTTTTCCTGGCCATGGAACACGTGACGAACAACGGAGAGTTCAAAATCGTCAACGAGTTGAATTATCCGGCAACCGCTGAAGGGAAAGTAAATATGATCTTTACCGATCTGGCGGTACTGGAAATAACCCCGCAAGGATTATTGTTGCGCGAAGTATTCCCCGGCCTTACTGCGGATGATATCCAATCGGTTACCGGCCCCAAACTGATCATCAGCCCCGATCTTAAGGAGATTGATCTGTAGCCATCTAAATTCAGAAAAGGCAAAGTCCGCCGGCAGGTTATCCTGCCAGTGGACTTTAGTACATGCTGAATGGTATTCTAGTTCAACGTAGTTTACCCTTTAGTTATATTATTAAGAGGTTTTATGTTCACTGAAAAAACCTTGCGACAGGTACAACAAGGATTAGCTCGCTGGTTAAGTTCGATAAAATCGACCGGAAACAACCGGCGTTTTACTACTATCTCCGATTCCGATATGGAACCGATTTACACCCCGGAACACCTAAAAAAATTCGACTTTGCAGAGAAGGTCGGTTATCCGGGTGAATACCCGTTTACGCGGGGATGTCAGCCGACGGGGTATCGCGGCCGTTTGTGGACATTCCGGATGTTTTCCGGTTTTGGCACGGCCAGCGACACCAATCTGAGATGGCGCCAACTGCTCAATGAAGGGGAGACCGGGTTGAGCGCGGCTTTTGATTTTCCGACGCTCATGGGGTATGACAGCGATGCCCCCCGGGCGCAGGCGGAAGTGGGGAAGTGCGGCGTTGCCATCGATACCCTCGAGGATTTCGAAGTTTTAACAGCGGGTATTCCGCTGGACCGGGTAACTACTTCGATGACCATCAATCCCCCGGCCCCGCCGATCTGGGCAATGTACCTGGCGACTGCGGAACGACGGGGTATCCCCTGGGAGAACATCGGCGGTACGATACAGAATGACATGCTGAAAGAATTCCTGGCCCAGAAAACCTTCATGTGTCCCCCGGAGCCGTCGATAAGGCTGATCAGCGATACGGTAGAGTTCGGTACCAAGTATGTGCCTCGCTGGAACACGATCAGCATCAGCGGTTACCATATCCGGGAAGCCGGGTCGAACGCAGTCCAGGAACTGGCTTTCACCCTGGCCGACGGAATTACTTATGTTCAGGATGTGATCGACCGGAAGAAGATGGATGTTGATTCTTTCGCACCGAGGTTATCTTTTTTCTTCAACTCGCATATAGATTTTTTTGAAGAGATAGCGAAGTTCCGGGCGGCCCGCCGGATGTGGGCGAAGATCATGCGGGACCGTTTCAAAGCCAAAAATCCCCGTTCGATGTGGATGCGCTTTCATGCCCAGACAGCCGGTTGTTCGTTGTCCGCCCAACAACCCTTCAATAACGTGGTAAGAGTATCGACCGAAGCGCTGGCAGCGGTGCTGGGGGGAGCGCAATCCCTGCATACCAATTCTCTGGATGAGGTCCATGCTTTGCCTTCCGATAATGCGGTGAAGATCGCTCTTCGTACCCAGCAGATCATCGCCGAAGAAACCGGAGTAATCAATTCCATCGACCCGCTGGCGGGTTCTTACCAGGTCGAAACGATGACCAACCAGATCGAAGAACAGGCCTGGGAATATATCGAAAAAATCGATGGCATGGGCGGTATGCTGGCTGCCATCGACCAGGGTTTTCCGCAGAAAGAAATTGCGAACTCGTCTTACAAGTTTCAGCAACAGCTAGACCGTGGTGAAAGAGTAATGGTCGGCGTCAACAAATACACGGCCGAAGAAGAACAGGAAATCGATGTCCTGAAAATAGACGATAGAGTTACTGAAGAGCAAATAAAAAGGCTTCACGAGACAAAACGGCGCCGTGATAATACCGCAGTAAGAAAAGCTTTAAGTGATCTGCGGACTGACGCAAAATCAGGAGCCAATGTGATGCCCCGCGTTATTGAAGCGGTGCAAGCTTATGCGACGGAACAGGAGATATGCGACGTTTTCCGGGATGTTTTCGGCGTATATCACGATCCGGCCTTTTATTAGCCCCGTGACGAAACCGGAAACATATTGCGCAGCGGGTTAACGAGAGTTTATAGTGTGGCAACACCTGAGAAAAGAACTACAGTAAATAGATAGGACCTGTGAAAGATGGTTGAGCAACAAAAGATAAGAGTACTGGTGGCAAAACCCGGGTTGGACGGGCATGATCGGGGGGCGAAGGTAATCGCCCGGGCTTATCGCGATGCCGGATTCGAAGTCATTTACCTGGGTTTGCACCAGACCCCGGAACAGATAGTCAACGCCGCAATACAGGAAGATGTGGACCTTGTCGGCCTTTCCTGTCATTCCGGTGCCCATATGCACTTATTCCGCGAGGTCATCCGCCAGCTTGCCGAACGGGGAGGCAGCGGCATCGCAGTAATCGGAGGCGGGATCATTCCCCGGGAAGATATCATCGAACTGAAGAAGATCGGGGTGAAAGAGATTTTTCTGCCCGGCACACCGATGGAGAAAGTCGTGGAATGGACGCGCCACAATATTAAACCACTGTACCGGAGCAGTGACTGAAAAGAGACTTATGGATAATTTCATCCGGAGACCGACTGTATGACACCTCTCCGGCGAATAAAGAAATAATCAACCGGAGAGCAGTAGTTTATTGGGAAGAAAGCGATGGATTTAGCCAAAAAAGTGGTGACGGGCGATGTCCTGTCGGCGGCCAGATTGATCAGACGTTTAGAGGATGAAGTAGACGGAGCAGCAGCCGAACTGGATGAGATATATCTGCACACCGGGCGGGCGCATATCATCGGGATTACCGGCGCGCCCGGGGCCGGGAAAAGCACGATCGTCGGTTGCATGATCGGCCATTTCCGGAAGCGTCAAAAAACAGTCGGCGTAGTGGCCGTTGATCCCAGCAGTCCTTTCAGCGGCGGCGCAATCCTGGGGGACCGCGTCAGGATGCAAAACTACGGCGGCGATAAAGAGGTCTTTATCCGCAGTCTGGCCAGCCGGGGATGGAAAGGCGGCCTTTCGCGCGCCACTCTGAGTACCGTGCATGTCATGGATGCCATGGGAAAAGATGTCATCCTGATAGAAGCGGTGGGGTCGGGGCAGGCGGACATCGATATCGCCCGGATTTCCGATACTCTGGTACTGGTATTAACCCCGGGAGCCGGAGACGAAGTCCAGATGATGAAAGCGGGAATCCTGGAAGCAGCGGACATATTCGTGATCAACAAGGCGGATATGGCCGGGGCAGACCGCTTCCGGTTAAGCCTCGACGCCATGCTGGCAATGTCGACAAGAGGGCGGAAAGAGGGCGAATGGAAACCCCCGGTAATAATGGCGGAGGCAACTTTCGATAAAGGTCTGGACGAGGTGATTACTGCCGTCGTTGATCATTACCGGTATTTGACCAGCAGCGCCGAGTTGTTGAAGCGCCGTAGAGAACGAGCCCGTTTGGAGCTTGCTTGGGCCGCTGAAGACTACGTGAAGCGGCACCTGGATAAAATGGACCCGCAACAACTGGAAAACCTGGTAGAAGACCTGGCGCAGAGAAAAAATAACCCGCGGTCGACAGCTTCGGGCATAATCGCGGCGATGTCATCAGGAGGATAGATGGATTTCTCAATCACGGAACCGCAACAAATGCTCCGGACGATGGTGCACGATTTTGCCGAGAAGGAACTGGAACCGATCGCCGCCCAGATCGATGAAGAAGCCCGCTTCCCGGCCGCACAGATTGCGAAAATGGGAGAATTAGGGCTGATGGGCATTGCTTTCCCTGAAAAATATGGCGGTGGCGGGGGGGGTAAAATCGAAGAGATTATCATCGACGAAGAGCTTTCCCGGGTCTCCGCGGCAGTGGCGACGATTGTTTTCGTCACCAGCGGACTGGCCGGGTGGCCTTTATTCCGATACAGCAATGATGAGCAAAAACAGCGGTTCATCGTTCCCATCGCTACCGGCAAGAAGCTGGCCAGTTTTGCTTTAACCGAACCGAGCGCCGGGAGTGATGCGGCGTCGCTGCAGACCAGGGCACGCCGAGTGCATGGCGGTTACCGCCTTGACGGGACCAAGGTTTTCATCAGCAATGGCGCCGAAGCGGAAATCTTCCTCGTATTTGCTACACTGGATCCGGGTTTAAAGCATAAAGGGATCACCGGTTTCATCGTTGAACAAGGAACCCCCGGTTTTAAAGTGGCGAAAGTGGAGCACAAGCTGGGTATTCGGGCTTCCTCGACAGCAGAACTGGTATTTGAAGAGTGTTTTGTGCCAGAAGAAAACCGGCTCGACGGGGAGGGGGAAGGTTTTAAAATTGCTGTCAATGCCATCGATTCCAGCCGGGTGTCCGTCGCCGCCCAGGGAATCGGGATTGCCCGCGGGGCGTTTGAAAAAGCGCTGGCTTACGCTAAAGAGCGGCACCAGTTCGGACAGGCTATTGCCGATTTCCAGGCGATCCAGTGGATGCTGGCGGACATGGCAACACAGATGGACGCCGCCCGTTTGTTGACCTATCGCGCCGCTTATCTGCAGGAACACGGCCAGCCATTCATCAAAGAGGCTTCGATGGCCAAGCTGTTCGCCGCCGAAGCCGCAATGTTCGTGACGACGAAAGCGATCCAGATACACGGCGGCTACGGTTACATCAAGACCTTCCCGGTGGAACGTTATTTCCGCGATGCGCGGATACTGGAGATTTACGAAGGCACTTCAGAGATGCAACGCCGCACCATCGCGCGGCAGTTACTACGGGAGAGCTGACCCGGCTTCCGCTTCATCTTACGGTAACTGTGCGCCAGCCTGGTTAGTCCCTTCGCAATACGCTTCTCGAACCGGTCGTGGATAGCCTTCTCCCTGTGATAATCAGCATTCAGAGAATACGAACCATGCTGTTAAAGTGGTTTCACAGGAACATAAATGTCGACGATGCATTTTCCTTCAGGATGCGTCTTAGCATCATTCAGATACAATTCGAAGCCGGGACGATCATCCGGTTGATAACCACTTTCCGGTAGCCATCCTCCATAAATTGCAGCCCAGGCATCGGTATACTGGTCGGGTTTTATTTCGAAATGAGCAATCGCATTCTTCCCGGCCGGAATTGTTGTTTTTCCCACTTCTCCATCGACTTTTGTCTCCGGAGACACGGTAATCCCTACATCGATCCTAAGTTTATTATGGTCTGTTAACTCGGGGCTGTCATGATAGATCGTAAGTGTTTTCATCTCTGGAGATGTCAGGAGACCGCGAGGCCCAGCCCATGAATATAATTTATTAAACAAGCGGTTAAAAAGATCGACGTCTCCGGCATAGGGTCCGATGTGGCGGATATAGGCTACATGCATCTCCGGCGTATCCTTTACTTCGATATTAGCGATCAGACTATTTGTTGGTTTCAATGATACCCTCCATTCCTGTTTATTCACACTGTAATTCAGACGAGGGCCTATTTCTTGCCGGAAATTGCTTTCAACCTGCCATTCCGTGCGTTCTACTTGACGAATCTTGCGGTTAACCTGATATCCACCGTTACGCCATTCGCTGGCACTCATGCCAAAGGTCCTTTTGAATATCCGGGCAAAGGTCGAAGCCCCGGAAAATCCGCACGAAAGCGCAATATCAGTGATCGATTCTTTAGGATTTCGCAATAGCATAGAGGCTGCTTTTTCAACCCGAACCCGTTGAATATAGCTAAATATGGTTTCTCCGATCAAAGAGCCGAATATTTTATGGAAATGGAAAGGGGAAAAACCGGCAATACCTGCTAAAGCAGACAAAGATAATTCGCGGTCAATGTTAGTCTCAATATAGTCAATAACACGATTGACGCGGGCAGTGTATTCTTCACGAAGATATTTCTGGCGGCTGTTTTTGATCATGAGTAATTATATCATTCGATCTACCAGGTTATCGTATCCAGATTAAAAACTGACTCGAATTGGTCTTTAGCCTTGAGACTTAATTGCCAAAGCCCTAACTGTCCATACCGAGAGCGAAGTGTAGAGCGACCTCGACAGCTTTGAGCTTCTCAGCGCTGAGTGTGGTTAGCTTGTCCTGCAAACTTGCCCTTGCTATTGTAGTAATCGTATCCAAGTTGACAACACAAGCCTTGGGCAAGCCGTCCTCGAGACTCAATGGGACCTCAGAAGGGATATGGCGTATCCTGCTAGTCACAGGAGCGATGGTAACGAGCTCTCTAACGGTATATGCCTCGTCACGCGATAGGAGAAGTACGGGACGCCTACCCGCCGGCAGGCCCAGGTCTGCCCACCAAATTTCACCGCGTTTCATTACCAGGGCTCCTCAGCAAGCGTACTTACTCCTATCTGATGTATCGCCCCAACTTCCCCAGCGGACTCCGGTATCGTGGAGTAACCCCGAATATATTTCTCTACTTCTTTTGATTGCTGCTCCTGTCTTAACAGTCTCTCGGCCGCGTGGCGAAAGAATTCGCTCCGGCTCTGACCCTTTTCTTTCCGCTCTTTCTCAATAGCTCTCAATGTAGTTTCAGGTAGACTTATGGCCACCTTTGTGGTCTTGTCCATCAAAACACCCCCGAATCATTCATACTACTATCATACCAAAGTATGAACCATGGTATCCAGTTTGTCAATAGGTGGAGATAGAAAGGGAACCGGTTAACCCGTTCATAATGCGACTCTGTAGCGATGAAGATCACAGTCGTTTGTCGAAGTCCTCGACGTGCATTCCAGCATCCTTCATTTCCACCGTCATGACGCTGAGATTACCACTTAATATTTTCCCTAAAATCTTAGGAACAGTTTGTTCACCGGACGAATCTCGCAGCGTAACAATGAAGGTCTACGATGTTTCCCAAAAGTGTTCGATTTTGCATCAGATTGTAGTAAAAATGTTGAAAATAAAGTTGCGGGAATGGTGGGCGGTACTGCCCAATACGCAGAACTAAAACCTTTGAGTTAAGTTTTAGTCTGGTAATCTAGTCTGATGTTGAAACCAATTTCCGAGTAATGCACGCTCCTGACTACACACTGACTAATCAATTCGTCTTTTGATCGATAAAAGCGCGACGGAAGTCTGCGAAATAATCCCAGAAGAGAAGGTGAAACTCCTTTTAATTCAGCATGGTGAATTATTTCAGCTTTAGTCAAAGGGAAAGAGATACCTTCCAATAGCAGTTCTAACCTTTTGTCAGTAATCGCAGAAGAAATAAAGATTTCTTCTGTCATCTTTAACCTCCCTGCTCGTGAATATTTTGAATTACTCTAATGGGCACGGAGACACAGCCGAGTGCGGTTCCTCGGCTGTGTCTTACAAGATGGCCCCAACCCCTTTCTACTTCTTAGCTTCAATAGCTTTAGATCCGCTGCCGATCTGGATTTTAATCTGCTTCTTCTTTTTCTCCTCGGCTTTAGGTAAGACGATAGTTAAAACACCGTTTTCGTAGGTTGAGTGAACCTTGTTTCCGTCGACTGTCTCCGGTAATCGTAGAGCCCGATAAAACGATCCAGTAGGTCTTTCCTGAACAAGATAGACCGATTTTTCGTCTTCGAAATCAGGCTTTCTATCAGCCCGGAGTGTAAGAATATTGTCCTCAATAGCCAGATCGATTGTTTCTGGTTTAACTCCAGGTATGGATGCCTTAACAACTAGCTCGTCGGGTCTCTGTACCACATCCAGCGAAATATTCCAATCTTCCGTACCGGCCGTAGCACCACCAAAACCACGCCATAGCCTGTTCATTGTCTCATCCATTTGTCTCAGATCTCGGAATGGGTCCCATCTCTGCATTACCATTGTTATTTCCTCCTTTTTTGTATTTGTTTTTACTATATTCGTTTTTCAAGCGTTAATATTTCAATAGACTTAAAACTTGTTTGCATTATGCTGTTAGTACATTCATTATCACCCCCAATGCATCAAACTTTTTATCAAAAAATAACTGCAGGCTCAATTTGCCTTACGAGCCCGCAGCCACTGGTCAACGTATAAGTAGTTTCTATAAAACCCAGCATTAATGGCTCGGGCGTCATAAAAGCCACTATTTACTTGTCTACTTAGATTCCGATTATTTCCGTTCTCCTCTTCTCATCGCCAGGATTGCTTTTATCCCTTCAACGTTGATGCCTTCGTCTTCAAGTTTGGCAGCCTGCTTTATTATCTCAATGTCTTTCTCTGAGAATAGCCGCTGATGACCTTCGGTTCTTTCGGGGGTTAGCAATCCTCCTTCTTCATATTTCCGGATTCGATAAGGATCAACTCCCGTCAACTTCACCGCTATAGCCATAGTAAAATTGTTGGGCCCCCTAGTTTTTTCTCGCTCTCCTGTCTTCTCAGACGACACTGCTAACCCTTTCTCTGGCTCCACTTATTTCTAGGATTTATTATAGCATATCTATCTAACTTGTCAAGTATCTTATAAAATTATTTAGGTATTATAAATAAATATGGAATAATATTCTTCAAACACAACGAATTATCTCAGGAAAGATTTATGGAAATAATAGAGATAACTGTTAACCTTTGTAGTAGAAAAGTATCACAAAATGTTAACAAACTGGGCGATACTGGACTCGAACCAGTGGCCTTTGCGATGTCAACGCAATGCTCTAACCAGCTGAGCTAACCGCCCTCGAAGTAACTAGAATTCTACCAGATAGCCACCTGACTTGACAAGCTCTACGGTGTCCTCTAAACTGAACTCGTTCCATGATAAACCAGCCAGGTGAGTTATTCCATACCGGGATAAGCGCTCGTTCTTCCAGAATTCAGAACTCCGGGAGGGATAATCATGCTTAGGTTCATGATGCCGCGGGAAAACGAGTATTTCGACCTTTTTGAAGCCAGCGCTCAAAATATCGTCAAAGCAGCCCGGAAACTTCAAGAGCTTATCAACAACTGGGACAATAACGATGTCATCGCTGCCGAGATTACCGAGATCGAACACATCGGCGATACCATCACCCACCAGATCATCGAGCACCTGAACCGTTCTTTCGTCACCCCTTTTGACCGCGAAGATATCGCCCTGCTCGCCCATTCCCTGGACGACATCACCGATTTCATTCAATCGACTTCCGACTACATGATGCTCTACAAAATTGAAACGCCCGGCCAGAAAGCCCGGGAACTGGCTGAGGTACTGTTGCAATCCGCCATCGAAATCGAAAAAACAATCCCGCTCCTGCGTAAACCGAATGAGTATAAACCGATACTGGCACACTGCGTTGAGATCAACCGACTGGAAAATGTAGCCGACCTTATCTTCCGTTCGGCTATCGGTGAACTGTTTGAAAAAGCCGGGAATATCCGCGATATCATAAAATGGCGCGAAATTTACGAAAACCTGGAAACTGCAACCGACCGCTGTGAAGATGTAGCCAATGCTCTGGAGGGGGTAGCCCTCAAACATGCTTGAAGGTGCCTTTACTATACCGTTGATCCTGGTTCTATTGCTGATACTCGGTGCCGAATTCGTTAATGGCTGGACCGATGCCCCGAACGCCATCGCTACCGTTGTATCCACCCGCGACCTATCTCCGGGGCAAGCCGTCATCATGGCGGCTCTTCTGAATATTGCGGGCGCTGTAGTTACCGGCACTGCTGTCGCCACCACCATCGGCAAAGGCATCGTTCGTCCGGAAACAATCGATCTTTCCGTCGTTGCCGCGGCCGCCCTCACCATCATCATCTGGACTGTAGTAGCCGCCTTTTTCGGCATACCCACCAGTGAAAGCCACGAACTCATTGCCGGCCTGACCGGAGCCGGCTTCGCAGCCGGGGGCATATCCGTACTGCAGTGGACCGGCTGGCAGAAAGTGTTGATTGGTCTCGGATTCTCCACGCTAATCGGTTTTTTCCTCAGCATGATCGTGATGACTCTTTTGTACTGGTTCTTCCGCGGCGTAAAAGTAAATACGGTACGCGGGATTTTTTCCAAGTTGCAGGTGTTATCGTCCGCCTATCTTGCCTTCAGTCACGGCAGTAACGACGGCCAGAAATTCATGGGTATGTTCTCGCTGGCGCTGGTACTGGGCGGGGCTTTGACTACTTTCAGCGTCCCCTTGTGGGTCATCCTGCTCTGTGGTATCGTCATGGGGCTGGGAACCGCCACCGGAGGGTGGCGTATCATCAAAACCATGGGTTTCAAACTAACCAAGTTAGAATCGGTACACGGTTTTGCCGCTCAGGCAGCCGCCGGGACCGCGATCTTGTTCGCTTCCTCGTTCGGCATCCCCCTCAGCACCACCCACTCCATCAGCACTGCCATCATGGGCGTCGGCGCTACGCGCCGCTTCTCGGCTGTCCGCTGGGGAGTCGCCGGTGAAATTGTCCTCACCTGGGTATTGACCTTCCCGGTGTGTGCCATCCTCGGCTATTTTTTAACGTTGCTCTTCAAGCAGCTGTTCTAGGCGGCAGTTGTTATATTTCTCGGTGTTAATGATCGATATTATCGAGGAAACAGCGCGGTCCAGTTCACCCCGGTAATTCACCACTACGTAATCAAAAGACGGCAAACGGTCGAATTCCTGTACCGCTGCCTGAGACCGGGTCTCCAGGTCCTGCACCGTTTCGGTACTGCGCTGTTTCAAGCGTTGCAACAATTCTTCCCGGGAAGGCGGCACTAAAAAGATGGCTACTGCCTGAGGCATTGCTTTCTTGATTGCCTCCGCCCCCTGGACATCGACTTTCACCATTACATCCCGGCCGGCATTCAATGCGTCCGTGACGTCTTGCTTCGGAACGCCGTAATAATTACCGTATACCAGGGCGGATTCCAGTAACTGGTTTTGCCCTTGCAGTCGCAAAAATTCTTCTCTGCTGACAAAGTGATAATCGACAGTGTTCTTTTCCTGGGGGCGGCGCGGCCGGGTGGTCATCGTTACCACGTAATGTATCGGAAAACGTGATTCTTTCATCCTGGCCAGGACGG
This sequence comes from Dehalococcoidales bacterium, assembly GCA_037440885.1. Taxonomy (GTDB): domain Bacteria; phylum Chloroflexota; class Dehalococcoidia; order Dehalococcoidales; family UBA2162; genus JBBITI01. The sequence continues at coordinate 41,483 of JBBITI010000018.1, forward strand.
CATCCTTGCCCACACCGGACGGCCCGGAAAGGATCACCAGCAAGGGACGGTTGCCCGTTGATGAAGCTTCAGGCGAGGGTTCTGGCATCACTCGGCTCATTCTTGAAAACGCTTAATCGTTCCGGGTCACGAGCAGCCTGTAATCTTCCTGCGATCGTTTCCGGGGCGAGCGCTACCAGGATAATATGGCCGGTGTCGGTGATAATCACAGACTTGGTCCGCCGGCCGTTCGTCATATCTATCAAAAGGCTGTTATTTCTCCCCTCTTGAATCGTCCGCTTCGTCGGCGCCGAACTGGGAGAAACAATAGCGATAACCCGGTTCATTGCAATCATATTGTTGAAACCGATATTTACCAGTTCAGTTTCTTTCATGAATCAGACCTCGGCTGTTCCCAGTATTGTATTTGTGAGGAACTCTACTGGAATACCTTGACGTTAAAAACTAACCTATATCTTATACCGAAAAACCTGGCGAGGCAACTATTTGTTTGCGTTTCCTTTTTACCTGATGCTAGAATGGCATTGATGGACTATATGAGACAGGCTCTGGCATTGGCCAGGCTTGCCCTGGGACAGGCAAGCCCAAATCCGGCAGTCGGCGCTCTGATCGTCAAAGACGGGGAGATTGTCGGGCAGGGATACACGCAACCACCGGGGCATGCTCATGCCGAGATAATGGCTCTCAAACAGGCGGGCGAAAAAGCCCGGGGAGCTACGATGTACGTCAGTCTGGAACCGTGCTGTCATTACGGCCGCACGCCACCCTGCACCGAGGCCATCATTGCCGCCGGTATCGCCGAAGTCCGCATGGCCATGATCGATCCCAACCCGATCATCTCCGGACGCGGCGAGGAAGCCTTGCAGAAAGAACTCATCAAGACAAGCGTCGGAGAACTGGAAGAAGAAGCGCGGACCATCAACGAAGCTTATGTCAAATATATCAAGACCCGTTTCCCCTATGTCACCGTAAAATTTGCCGCCAGTCTCGACGGTAAAATCGCCACCCGGACGGGAGATTCAAAATGGATTACCGGGGCGGAAGCCCGTAAATACGTTCATTACCTGCGTTACGTGAGCGATGTGATTATGGCCGGCGCCAACACGATCATCGCCGATAACCCGTTCCTCACATGCCGCTATGGAGGTATCGGCGGAGCGGTGAAAAACCGGCAATTGCGGGTGATCGTCGACGGTCTAGGGCGGACTCCTCACGATGCCCGGATCTTCAGCGAGCCTGGCAAAGTCATAGTCGCCATAGGTAAATCGGTCAGCCAGTCAGCCCGTGATCCGCTGTTGAAAGCGGGCGCTGAACTGGTTGAATTCGATACCCGGAACGATCAGATCGTGATGGAAGAACTGCTGGAATTCCTCGGTAAAAGAGAGGTGACCAGCATTCTTGTTGAAGGGGGCGGGACTCTCACCGGATCATTATTTGATTCCGGATTAGTCGACAAGGTAGTCGCTTTCATCGCCCCGATGGTGATCGGCGGCGGTGAAGCGATACAAGCCGTGAGCGGAAAAGGGGTAGAACGGATCGCTGATGCCGCCCGTCTGGAACGGGTCAGCCTGGAGAAGTTCGGCGACGATGTAATGATCAGCGGTTACGTCGCCCGCAAAGAATAATTATCCACCACGAAAAGTTATGTTTACAGGCATCATTGAAGAAGTCGGTACAGTATCATCCACTCACTCCGGAAAATTGGTAGTCAATGCTACCAGGGTTCTCAACAGCATGAATCTCGGAGACAGCATGGCCGTCAACGGCGTCTGTTTGACTATCGCCAGCCTGAGTAGCAGTTCTTTTTCCGCCGATGTCATGCCGGAAACCGCGCGGCGGTCAAACCTGGGCCGGTTACGCAGCGGTGATAAGGTCAACCTGGAACGACCTTTAGCCCTTAACGGCTGGGTCGGCGGTCATCTTGTCCAGGGACATGTTGACGCTACCGGACGCATCATGAACATGCAGCCTGAAGAAGGGGCTGTATTGATGACCTTCCATGCACCGGCGGAAGTGTTGTACTATATAGTAGAAAAAGGATTCATCACGGTTGACGGGATTTCCCTCACCGTGGCCGACCGCGATGATACATCTTTCCGGGTTTCGATCGTCGATTACAGCCGCCGTCATACCAACCTGGTGGAAAGACGTATCGGTGACACAGTCAACCTGGAAGTGGATATCATCGCCAAGTATGTCGCCCGTTTTACCCTTGTACAGAGTCCCGGCATTACCCTGGACTTTTTGAGAGAACAGGGATTTGGGATTAACTAAAATAAAATTTTACCGGAATAAGATCTTAGAGCATCATGGTTGTGATTCTATCAACCATGGCTATCCAGAGGGAATATGGCACTGGCAGGCATAACCGAAGCAATTGCAGATATTAAAGCCGGCAAATTTGTAATCGCCGTCGATGACGAAGATCGCGAAAATGAAGGCGACTTTATCATGGCGGCGGAAAAAGTAACCGCAGAAGCCATCAATTTCATGGCCAAATACGGACGCGGCTTGATCTGCATGCCCATGACCGGGGAACGTTTGGACCAGTTGCGGATACCGCTGATGACCAGCAGTAATACTTCGCATTTCGGGACTGCCTTTACAGTATCCGTCGAAGCCAGATATGGAACCAGCACCGGCATCTCCGCCGCCGACCGGGCAAAAACGGTCCAGACACTCGTCAATCCCAACACCCGGCCGGAAGATATCACCATGCCCGGGCACATGTTCCCCCTGCGCGCCCGCGATGGCGGTGTTCTCGTCCGCGCCGGTCAGACCGAAGCTACCGTCGACCTCGCCCGTCTAGCCGGACTGCAACCTGCCGGGGTCTGTTGCGAAATCATGAACGATGACGGCACTATGGCCCGGATGCCTCAACTGGAAGTGCTGTCCCAGAAACTGGGCATTAAAATCATCAGCGTCGCTGACCTCATCGCCTACCGGCGCCGCCATGAAAAGCTGGTGCACCGGGTTGCCGAGGCTAAAATTCCCACCAAATTCGCCGAATTTACCGCCATTGCCTATAAATCCGATGTCGATCCCCAGGAACACCTTGCCTTGATACTGGGCGATATATCCACCGATAAACCGGTTCTCGTCAGAGCGCACAGCGAATGCCTTACCGGAGACGTGTTCCGCAGTATGCGCTGTGACTGCGGCACTCAGCTTGAGAAAGCCATGGAGATGATCGCCCGAGAAGGCTGCGGGGTGATTATCTATCTGCGGCAGGAAGGGCGTGGCATCGGCTTACATAACAAGATCCGCGCCTATGCCCTCCAGGAAAAAGGATTGGATACCGTCGAAGCAAACATATCTCTCGGCTTTCCCGCAGACAAACGGGACTACGGTATCGGCGCCCAGATCATGGCCGACCTCGGTCTCCGTGAGATCAGGCTGCTCACTAACAATCCCAGAAAGGTGATCGGCCTGGAGTCCTACGGACTCAAAGTCGTGGAGACCTTACCGATCGAATGCCCCCCCAATGAGCACAACCTCTTCTATTTGCAAACAAAAAAGAATAAAATGGGACATAAACTCGACCTGCCGGACACGGCGCAATAATCAGTCATCGCTTTCTATCATAAAATCCAGGAGGTAATTATGGGCAACGTTTTCGAAGGTAACTTACTGGGTGAAGGCCTCAAGATCGGGATCGTCGTCGCCCGTTTCAATGAATTCATTACCGGCAAGCTTCTCAGCGGCGCGAAGGACGCGCTTTCCCGTCACGGGGTGGCGGATGAAAATATCGATGTCGCCTGGGTACCCGGTTCTTTCGAGATACCCCTGGCAGCGCAGAAGATGGCAGCCGGCAAGAAATATCATGCTGTTATTTGCCTCGGCACCGTAATCCGCGGTGCCACACCCCATTTCGAATATATCGCGGCTGAAGTCACCAAGGGAATTGCCGCCGTCAGCTTGAATTCCGGAATCCCCGTCCTCTTCGGCGTGATTACTGCCGATACCCTGGAACAGGCAATCGAACGCGCCGGAACCAAGGCGGGTAACAAGGGATTTGATGCCGCTACCGGTGCAATCGAGATGGCCAACCTCATGCGCGTCATGAAATAATTATCCGGCTACCGCTAAAAAGCCCCGGACAACATCAGGTCATGCGGTCATACATAAGCGCAAAGCACGAGGTTTCCCGAAAGCGACCTTCTCAAAACCAGGGTAAGGGCAGGCTAATCAGTGATTTTACTGACAGCGTCTCCGCGTCTCACCCGGTCCGGTAGTTTGATTCCCACCGCGTCTCCGGCTTTCGCTTCCTGAACGGTGACGTTATTGATTTGCATCGAGGTGACTTCCATCTCCAGGTCAGTGGTATGACCTTTGATATGGATTCTGTCGCCCGTTTTCAGGGGAGCGATCAACTGGATACCAGCGACCACCGGTTTGGCAAAAAAATCACTTACCGTGCCAATCTCAATCTCCGGCATATGTCCCTCCTGAATATCTCAACAGCCCCAGTATATCGTGGCATGAACGGCAAATCAAGACTATGTACGGACCCCGGTGCCGCCGTGTTTTTTTGCTCGTCAGCGTTTGACATCCCTTCCCCCGAAGAATAAGATAACTGGGTTCTTTTCAACAATTCTTTCGAACGGTTTATGTTAAACTAGAATACTATTTTCCTGCTCTTAAAACCGGACTGTTCCTGAAGAGCAAACCGGGGGGTGTAAATGTCTGGACAAATATCTAATATGAACAACAATAACGAGAAGAGTAATAATATCGCCGTCGTCGGTTTCGGAACAATCGGAACCGGGGTGGTCGACCTGCTTTTCAACCGCGGGATTCCGGGGCTTAAATTGGTCAAAGTCATCGATAAGGACCTGGAGCGGAAACGCCCCATCGCTTTACCGCCAGGCATGCTTGTTCCCGACCTGCACGCCGCGACCGATGATCCCGGGGTGGACATCGTCGTTGAACTGATGGGCGGTATCGAACCCGCCAAAACAGTGCTGCTGAACTCCATGAAAAACGGGAAAGACGTTGTCACCGCCAATAAAAAGCTGCTCGCTAAAGAAGGCGGCGATATCTTCGCCGCCGCGGCTGCCTTGAACCGCCGTATCGGTTTCCGGGCCAGTTTTGTCGGCGCGCATGCTCTGATCCATGAATTTCGCCAGGCCAAGGCAATGGGCCGGCGCTTCCGCACTATCCATGCCATCCTGAACGGAACATCCAATTATATTCTTTCTACCATGAGCCGTGACGGCAAAAGCTTCGACGAAGCTTTGAAGGAAGCCCAGGCGCAGGGTTTTGCCGAAGCCGATCCCTCCGATGACATCGACGGCCTGGATACGGCCAGCAAGATCCGCATTTTGCTGGGACTGATCGGCGATTCCTACCGCACTGTCGGCAACTTTCCCCTTGAAGGCATCCGAAACGTTTCCCAACTTGATATCAGGTATGCCGCAGAGCTGGACTATGCCCTGAAACTGGTTGGTGTCATCGAACAGAGTGAGGGCGTCTTTAATGTGAGCGTCCGCCCTGCCCTCGTACCGGCGGCTTCACTGCTCGGCTCCACACAGGGCGCCATGAACGGTATCGAGCTTGTTGACGATCAGAATGTGGTTACCGGTATGGTTACCCCCGGCGCTGGCGCCTATCCCACCGCCGAATCCGTTATCAAGGATCTGCTGGATATCTCCGAAGGACGTCCCCTCCCGGTCCCCACTTCGGCAGAGATAATCCCTCTGGGACATACTGATTCTGTGTCGAACCGCTATTACTTGCGCTTCAGCGCTCTTGATCAAGCCGGCGTCCTCGCCCAGATCTGCAATATCTTCTGGAAATACAATATCAGTATTGCGGCAGTTATCCAGAAAGAAGCGGTCTCTGAGGAATCCGTCCCCATCATCATGACCACGCACACCGCCACCGAAGGCAGTCTGCAAGCAGCCATCCGGGAGGTGGACCGGTTGGAGGTGATCAAAGCCGCCACCATTGTAATCCGGATTTTTAAAACCGAAGCCTAGTCTGTAATAAAATTATCAATAAAAGAGGGAGCCTTCGCAGAGGCTCCCTCTTTCGTTTTAACAAGTGTTTCCGCGTGTTGTTTTATTCCTGGATTCGAGTAGCTACCGGCCGGTTGCCAGAGCGGCGCCCGAGCCAGAAGGCGAAGAGCAGGACTATCAAAGCACCCAGTCCGATCATCGTCCATAACGCCCATAACGGCAGGACGGAACCGACAGCAAATGTCCAGATGTTCGACCAGTTGCCTTCATTGCCCGCATTGTCCACCGCCCTGACCCGCCAGTAATACGGCGCATCCTTCTTGGTGGCTTTTAATGTCTCGCCTTTGAGCAAAGAGTATTCAGGGGTGGTTAAACCGGTTTTTTCCACCACGATCGTGCCGGGACTGAAGCCGACGCTGGTGGCGATCTGGAATTCGTAGGTTAACCCGCTGGGGTCCGAAACCGGATTCCAGGTGTATTTGCCCTGGGCCTTATACCGCTTTCCGGTCTGCGGTTCCAGCAACGTCGGTACGGGCGGCGCCACCCCCTCCATGTAATAGCTTAACGGCAGGGTGATCGTCCCGTCGCTTACAATTATCGTATGCGCACCGCTGCGGCTGGCAGGAGCTTTAAAAATCACCGAGAAATTGGAATCCGCCCCGACAGCCCCCGTCGCCACCTGTTTACCGCCGTAAGTGACTGTCAGTGTTGCCCCGGCTTTAAAGCCGACCCCGCTGACCGTAACCGTGGCTCCCACGTAACCCGGCGACGATGCAGAAGTCGGTGTGATCGTGGCACTGGTGGTTACATTGAAATTTACTTCCTGGGTGTTCAAGCCGTCGCTTACCCGGATTTTGTAATTTCCCGCCTGGCGGGCCGGTGCTTCAAATGTGCTTGTAAAGGCGCCCAGAGAATTGGTGCTCGCCGTCCCTACGGGAGTGTTATCAAAGGTCAACGTTATCGCTGAATTAGCCAGGAATCCGTTACCGTTCAGGGTGATCCGTGTTCCCACATATCCGCTGTTCGGCGACAGAGCAACGCTGGAAGTAACTTTGAAACTGGCAGTCGAATTATTGATACTGTCGGCTGCCCTCAACGTGCGTTCACCCGCTCCGATGGCGGGAATGCTGACCGTGGCGGTAAACCGGCCGAGGCTGTCGCTGGTAATCCCTCCAGAACCGATTGCCGTGTTGTCCAGGGTCAGGCTAATCGTCTCGCTTGCCCGGAAACCATTGCCCGTGACCGTAACCTGAGTACCGACCGGTCCGGTCGCCGGGGTGATGGTAATCCCCGAAGTAACGCTGATGGTTGCCGTCTGGAAATTGCCCACGGCATCCTGGGCTCTGATGACATGCGATCCCGAGGTTGTCGCCGGTATCGCAAAATTCGTGATCGTAAATCCGCCGAAGGCATCGGAAGATGTGCTGGCCACCGAGGCGTCGTCGAAATAGATGGTTGTCCCGGAGTTAGCCGCATATCCGGTACCGGTTAAGGTGAGCGCGGTTTTCACGGGACCGGACGTCGGGCTCACCGTAAGCTTGGGCAGGATGGTAAACATGGTAGTAGCCTGTAGAAACGAAGCTACGTCATACGCCGCGAACGTATGATATCCCTGCGTGCCGCGCGGGATGGTGAAACTGGTCGAAAACATGCCGTAGGCATTTGCTGTGGTCGTTAGCTGGATGACTGAATCCAGGTAGATGGTTACCGAGTTGCTAGCGGTGAAGCCGGTCCCGGTGATCGTGATCTGGTCGCCCACGTTGCCGGTTATTGTGCTCAAGGTCATTCCCGGTATCACCGTAAACGTGCGTGCCGCACTTGTTTCGCTGCCCACGGTCACCCAGACGTAATAGGTACCTCTCCCTACCGTAGGCACGCTGAAGGGAATACTGGTAAAGTTGCCGGTGGCCGTCGAACCTCCGCCGTAAGTATAAGCGCCGGATGTAGTATAACTGCTGTTAAAATATATCGTGATCGTCCCGACGGGAAATCCCGTACCGCTCAGATACACGACCTGGCCGCTTGTGCCGCTGGCAGGACTGGGCACACCCAGTGTCCCGGCCGCGAAAGCCGGAATCACCGGCAGCATTCCAACAATCAGGGCCATCGCCAACGCCGTCCCCAATATCCGGAGGAACTTCTTTCGCATAATTTCGCACCTCCAAACAAAAATTAAGATATGCTCTTTGAGCTTAATATTAGTCCTGTATCTTGCGTGGTGTCAATATCCATGCGCCTTTTTGACCGTCAGTATTATCATTCTTCTGAACAATTCAATGCTGGTACCAATGATTGACCATATTATATTAACGAAAAATTAGCCGCCTGGTTAGGTCTTGAATGAAATCTTGTTCACCATTGCCTGAGTCATGGCTTCTGCCATCGCACGGCGACAAAAGCACCGCCTTCCGGTTGTTTCAAACAGCTCTCCGCTTCCACGCATAATGCTTCCTGCACATCGTCCTCTTTTTGAAAATGCACCACGCTGCGTGAGATTCCGGGGTATGGGACCAGCCCCAGCAAATCCGGCCCGCTCCGGTAGAACGCATTTTCCAGGATATGCCTTTCCCCTCTTGTTGCCTTTTCCCGGCGGCGGGCTGCCCACGAGCTCCTACTGTTCAATGTCGCAACTACGACCACGCCCCCCGGCCGGGTCACCCGGAACAGTTCCCAGATCGCTTGCCCGGCATCAGCAATGAATTCCAGAGCGGTTATCGAGACGGTCTTGTCGAAATGATTATCCCGGAAAGGCAGGTGTTGCATATCCGCCTGGACCGCATGAAACGGGCTCGTCGCGGTTTTCCGGCGCGCTCCCTGTAACATCGACCTTGAAATGTCCAACCCGATGATTTTAGCTCCGGCTGCCAGAAAATCAGTGGTAAATATTCCCGTGCCGCAACCGGCATCGAGTATTATTTCCCCCGGCGCCGGTTGTACAAAATCATTGATCAGCGAACTCTCCACCTGGCGTGTCGCCGGCGCGGCTCTTCAGCGGTTTGCGGTCCGCGCCGAGCACCGTGCCGAACATAACGTGGTCGAGGCGCACGTCGCGTCCGGCCCAACCGGCGGCCCGCGCGGTCGCGAAGAGCATCTGAAAGTGCTGCTTCTGCCGCGCATCCGTC
>JBBITI010000018.1:50574-56512 GCA_037440885.1 Dehalococcoidales bacterium
TTCACTTCCGGCTTTTGTTTTTCATTCAACCGGACAGACAGCGCATGCAATGATAGGACTTTTCTATTATACTCGTTCCTTCTATTTCCTGACATGAAACGAAAAAACCCGGTGGGACAACCGGGTTCTTTCTGTGGGAGGGTCCTGAAAAAGAGTTTTTGTGTGTAGTACTACAATAACACGCTTTACTCGTTCGCGCATCGACCGAAATATCTAATATGACATTGTTGGAAATACCTATTTTGCAAACAGGTATCCAGGCTTGTTTTCCGTAACGCGGCGTTTACAGTCTCCTGACCCAGTCCACCGCATTCTTGAAAAACCGCAGTCCGTCGCCTTCCGCCCGCGCTTCCGTCCGCGTCCACTGCGGATGATGCGTCCCGCTGATATGCCGTTCGGGATGCGGCATCAAGCCGAATACCCGTCCGGTGCTGTCGGCTATCCCGGCAATATCGTTAACCGAACCGTTCGGATTCCCCGGGTATCCCGGATCCGGTTTGCCTGCGGCATCGGTATATACCAGGGCGATATTCAATTCAGTCAAGGCCCCTTCTTTCCCCACCACCTTCCCCTCCCCATTCGCCACCGGCAGGTAGATCAAGTCCATACCCTGCGTAAAAACGCAGTTGCTAGTTTTATTAGCTTTCATGTATACCCAGCGACACTCGAAACGCCCCGAATCGTTATTGGTCAGGGTCAACAGCGACTTATCACCGCTGGCCGGATCAGGCAAAAAACCAGCCCGTACCAGCACCTGGAAACCGTTGCATATTCCCAGGATAAGACCGCCCTTTTCAATAAAACGTAAGATATCTTCTCCCAGTTTCACCCGTAATTCGTTCGCCAGCACTTTCCCCGCCGCGATATCGTCGCCGTAAGTAAAGCCGCCCGGGATCACCGCTATCCGGTAATCAACCAGACGTTCGCCCCGGCTGATCAGCTTGTTGACATGCACCAAATTTATTTCTGACCCGGCTTGCTCGAAAGCAAACGCTGTTTCGCGATCGCAGTTGGTTCCGGGGGCGCGCAGTATCAGTGTTCTTACTTTGCCCATCTCAAACTACCACCTCAGGGGTTTCTGCCAGGCTTCTTTCAGGTCTTTGATATCGATATCGGCGATGATTTTACCGCTATTTCCTTTAACGGTCAGACGGCGGGAGTCATCTACAAGGCCGATCTTCGCTATCGCGGTACCCTGCATTATCTTTTCAAAAACGTCTTGATTTACCGGTCTCACCTCGACCAGGAAACGGCTGTTCGATTCCGAAAAAAGAATGTAATCGTCACGGTCGATATTTTCACCCAGTGGCAGCTTATCCAATTCAATAATTATTCCCCACCCCCCGGCGAAGGCCATCTCGGCGGCAGCCACCGCCAGCCCGCCGTCACTGCAATCGTGGCACGATCTCACCAGCCCTTTCGCTGTTGCCCGACTCAACCGTTCCATAGCTTCCCGCGATCTTCGGGCATCGACCTGCGGTACCCGGTTGCCGGTAAAACCCTTCGCTTTGAAATACTCGGACCCGCCCAGTTCGGCCCGGGTTTCACCCACGATGTAAACCGCGTTACCGGGCTCCTTCAAGTCCATTGAAACCGCGGTTTTCACATCAGGCATCACTCCGAAAGCCGAGATCAACAGCGTGTGCGGAATGGCAATCGGTTTGCCGTCCGCCTCGAATTCGTTATTCAGGCTGTCCTTGCCCGAAATAAATGGTGTGCCGTAAACCAGTGACAGGTCATGACAGGCCTGCGCCGCTTTCACGATCGCTCCCAGCATCTCGGGCCGGTCTGCCCTGCCCCAGCAGAAGTTGTCCAGCACGGCCACTCTTTCCAGATTGCCCCCGACTGCAATGATCTGCCGCAGGGCTTCATCTATCGCTGATGCCGCCATCCAATACGGATCGATGTCGCCATACGACGGGCAAATACCGCACGATACCACCACCCCCCGGTCAGAATCCAGGAGCGGACGGATTATCGTCGCATCGCCCGGGCCGTCATTATTGATGCCTACCAGCGGTTTCAGTACACTGCCTCCCTGCACTTCATGATCATATTGCCGTATCACCCACTCTTTCGAGCAGACATTCCAAGAACCCAGAATATTCAGAATGTCACCCGATAGGTTCTCCGGGCAGGTAAAATCCGGTTCCGGGAACTCCGGTTTATGCCACTTAGCGGTCAGGCGGAATTGCGGATGACCGTGATGCAGAAACTCCATCTTCAGATCGGCAACCTTCTGGTTTTCATAAAACAGCTTGAGCCGTTTGTCATCCGTGAATTCTCCGATCACTGCCGCTTCTACATTCTCGCTGGCAAACAAATCCAGCAGTTCCTGTACCTTGTCCGGCGGCACCGCCAGAATCATCCGTTCCTGCGCTTCCGAGATCCAGATCTCGGTGTATGACAGGCCGGAATATTTCAACGGTACTTTCTCCAGGTCTACTCTGACCCCGGTCGCTTCTCCCATCTCGCCGACCGCGGACGATAACCCCCCGCCACCGCAGTCGGTGATCCGGCGGTACAAGCCCCGGTCTCTTGCCTGGAGCAAGACATCCATAAATTTCTTTTCCATGATCGGATTCCCGATCTGGACTGCGGTAAAAGACAATTCACCTGATTCCTGGGTCAGTTTTTCGGAAGCAAAGGTTACCCCGTGAATACCGTCGCGGCCTGTCCGCCCCCCGATTAACACCACGCTATCCCCCGGTTCCTGTTTGCCACGCCGACTCATTGCAACCGGCATTATCCCCAGAGTCCCGCAGTAGACCAGCGGATTGCCCACGTACCGGTCATCAAACAGAATCGCTCCGTTAACCGTCGGAATGCCCATCCGGTTGCCGTAATCGGCGACTCCGGCACGAACCCCTTTGAAAACCCGCCGCGGATGCAGCGCGCCTCGCGGCAGTTTTTCATATGGATAGTCCGGTCGGGCAAAACAGAAGACATCTGTATTCAGTATCGGCCTGGCACCCAACCCGGTACCCAGCGGATCGCGAATCACCCCTCCCAACCCCGTCGAGGCTCCGCCGTAAGGCTCGACTGCAGAAGGGTGGTTATGCGTCTCCACCTTAAAACACAATGCCCAGCGGCCGTCGAAATCGATTACACCCGCATTGTCCTCGAAGACCGATAGGCACCAGGGCTTGTTCAGTTCACTGGTCGATTTGGCAATCGTGCTTTTCAGCAGGTTATCGATTACTCTGCCTTCGAAATTGATCTTCGCCTTGAAGGTCTTGTGGCCGCAGTGCTCCGACCATGTCTGGGCGATGGTCTCGATCTCGGCATCGGTCGGATTCCGTTTCTCCCGGCGAAAATATTCTATGACCGCCTTTAACTCGTCCGAAGTGAATCCGTGTTCTCGCCGGATGCGTGCCCGGGCTTCTTCATTGGCATCCAGGACACCGATCCGTTTCAACCGGAATTCATACCGGGGATTCTCCGGGAAGGCGAAGTGGCCGTGCTCTACTACGTGTTGAATAATCGGGTTGACGAGCAACCGCTGTGCAATCGTGTCCAGTTCTGTCTGCGTCGGATTACCCCCCAACAGATACAGTTTCCCCGTTTTGATTTCTTTGATCTCTACTAAACCCAGGTCCCGGATCGCCTTCATCGCGGTATCTTCAACCGGATCGGTCACGCCCGGATTGTAAGCTACTTCGATGGCATGGATAGTATCAGGCCTGTCCAGCGTCGCGGTTTTCCCGGTAGTAAAACGGTATTCCTGGGTTACCGGGTCAGCCAGCAACTTCTTGCAGAGCAGTTCGACATCTTCCGCCGGCAGATTGGCATTCAACCAGTAAACATCGATTACCCCGGCTTTAGCAACCGATGTGATCCCCAGGTCCAGGATATCTTTCACCAGTCCCTGGCCGCGTGCGTCGGGCAGTCCTTTTTTCAGGTTGATTTCAATTCGATGCATCGGTATCCCCCGGGTCCCGGAATTACTAGAGGGGCATTCCGCCCCTCCTGAACTTGGTTAACTGTTATCCGCGCCAGACTGCTTGAAACTTGACCATTTCATCAGTGTACCTATTTCAGCAACTCGGTTACCACCTCGTTGATCTCGCGGCCCTCCGCTTTCCCTTTTAACAGAGCAATCACCTTCGGCATCACCTTGCCTTTATCCCGCGGTCCCAGCGCCCCGGTTTCGGCGACGACCTGTTTCACTGTGGCAATGATTTCTTCCCGACTTGCTTGTTGCGGCAGATAAGTCCGGAGCACCGCTAATTCGGCTTCCTCCCGGGATACCAACTCCGGCCGGTTCCCCTGTTTGTATGCCGCAATGCTCTCCTCACGCTGCTTGGCTTCTTTGCTGATCACTCCGAGAATACCGGCATTATCCAGTGTGACCTGGGGGCTGATCCGCTCCACTTCTCGGGCGATGGCGTTCATTTTCGCCTGGCGGGTTGCTTCATCATCGCTGGCCGTAATCTGGTGTTCCTTGAGAGAGCCGGCCATCATTTTTTCCTGCCGCGCCATTTCGGCATTTTTTACCGCCGCGAACACACCACGGATGACGGAAAGCTTTACCCTGTCGCCGTTACGGAGGGACGTTTTAAGGTCGCTGCTTAATTGTTCTCTTAATTCAGCTTCCACTGCCAGGCGCTAGCCTTCTTTCTATCTAGTCGATGTTCTGGTTGTTGCTGCTCTCGCAGATTTGCGCTTCTTGACCGCTTCTTTCCGCTTCCGCTTGATGCTGTTCTTTTCAAAGTATTCGCGGTGCCGGATTTCCGCCAGAATGCCGTCTTGCTGCACTCTTTTATTGAAGCGCTTCAGTAGATTTTCAAAACTCTCGTTGTCACCCGCTGATACGTGGGTCAAAGAAAATCGCCTCCTTGGCTTTCCCGGTCGAGTCCCGACCCAAGGTCATGTTCGCTACTTTAACATTTTAGATATTCACCTTGTTACTGTCAAGCAAAACCCAAGATTCCTGTTTCTTTCGCAAAGAGGCTAGAAATCGATTTGGATATAGAACTTCAGTTCTATTTAATATGCCCATCCGGATCTTTTCCGGTCAAGTTGCATGGAAGATGTTACCGGCTAGCCTGCTTCGCGGTTCTCTTTCACCGGGCGTTACTCCGGTTTACCGCCAGCGGTAGATACGAGAGAATTATTTCTCCCGATTCGTAAAATCAGCCTCGAATTGTTTTTTTAAAGACATCTATGTTATTCTTATGAGATATATGTTTAGATTATCTGCAGGTTCCTGTAATTTGCTGATTTTCCAATTCGGAGATAGCCATGACGCAAACATATGTAACTGTCAGTAATTTACACAAGAGCTTCAACGGCCACAAAGCTGTCGATAACGTTTCCTTCAACATCGAAAAGGGTGAAATCTTCGGACTGTTGGGGCCGAATGGAGCCGGCAAGACCACCATAATCCGTATCATGTCTACCGTCCTTGAAGCCGACCGCGGAGAAATTACCATCGGAGGCTATTCTTTGTCGCGCGACGCAGCGTCCATCCGTTCCCTGATCGGGATTTGTCCCCAGGAACTGGCCTTTTACCTCGATCTATCTGCATTGGATAACCTGCTTTTCTTCGGACGGATGGTCGGGCTAAATTCCCGGGAGGCCCAAGCCCAGGCTTCCTCACTCCTGGAGAGCATGGGGCTTCTGGAGCGGACGAAGGGTAAAGTGGAGAAATTCTCCGGCGGGATGAAACGCCGTGTCAATCTGGCGATCGCCCTCATGGGCCATCCCCAGCTTCTTTTTCTGGACGAACCTACCGTAGGCATCGACCCCCAGTCCAGGAACAATATCTTCGAGAACGTCATCAACCTCCGTAAAAACGGGATGACGGTGCTTTATACGACCCACTACATGGAAGAAGCCGACCGTTTGTGCGACCGCATTGCGATCATGGATGGCGGTCAGATCGTAGCTATGGATACCCCGCGCAATCTGAAATCGCAGATCGGACCGGTTGATA